>JANNTN010000205.1:0-2988 GCA_031394445.1 Anatilimnocola sp. | reverse complement strand
CAGGGCGTCGTCCATGAGTTGCATGCCGAACTTCGAGCCGGTTTGAATGGCCGAGGTGATGCGGAATGTTTTGTTTTCGCGGATCAGGTTGGCGATGCCGGAAGTGACCACGAGAATTTCGTAAGCCGCGCAGCGACCGCCGCCGATCTTTGGCAACAGCGATTGGGCCACGACGCCGACCAGAGCAGTGGAAAGCTGCGTACGAATCTGGTCCTGCAAGTTGCCGGGAAAGGCATCGATGATGCGGTTGACGGTGCCCTGGGCGCTGTTGGTGTGCAGCGTGCCAAACACCATGTGGCCTGTTTCGGCGGCGGAAATGGCGGCGGAAATGGTTTCCAAGTCGCGCATTTCTCCGACGAGGATCACATCGGGATCTTGACGCAAGGCGCGGCGAATCGCCTCGGAAAATGACGGGCAATCCACGCCAATTTCGCGCTGGTTGATCGTCGATTTTTTGTGATAGTGATAAAACTCGATCGGGTCTTCGATCGTGATGATATGGTGATCGACGTTTTCGTTGATGTAATTGACCAGGCTGGCCAGCGTCGTGCTTTTGCCCGATCCCGTGGGCCCGGTTACGAGAAACAGGCCGCGCGGCCTTAACACCAGCTTCACGCAGATTTCGGGCAGCCCCAACTGCTGCGGCGAGAGCATGGCGTTGGGAATTTGCCGCAACACCATCGAGATGAAGCCGCGTTGCTTGAAGATGGAGACGCGGAAGCGGGCCAGATCGCCGAAGGCGAAGCCAAAGTCGGCGCTCCCCTTCTCTGCCAACTCGCGCTGGGCCCGCTCCGGCGCGATGCTCTTCATCAGCGCGACCGTGTCTTCGGCTTCCAGCGTTTTCGTTTCCAGTTTTCTCATGCGGCCGTGCAGCCGAAACACGGGCGGCTGGCCCACGACAATGTGAATGTCGCTGGCCCCTTGCTTCACGCAGGCTTGCAGTAGCTTATCGATCAGAATGGTCATGCACGAATTCCTAAGACACGAAAGCGCCGCCACCCGGCGGCCAGACCCCCCAAGGATCGCCGGGCGAATTTCGAATTGAGACAGGCGTCAACGGCTAGCAGGCCCGGAACGAAAGTTCCCGGCAGCCCCGTGTGATTGGTTTCGTTCGTTTGCTCAGTCAGACCGGCGGATGAGAATAGGAAGAAAAGATGAAATGCTCTTCTGCCGGTAGTCGCTTATCAGGATTAGCTTGTCAGCGACCGTCTTCACTTACCGACTGATTATTGCCGCGACGAATGTCTCGGTCGAATTCCCAGGCGAAAAACCACGGCATCCTGCCAGAAAGTGGAACGAACGCCTTTCGTCCACGTCGCATAAAAGTAGCCGCATAACTAACCGATGACGTCTTGCTCCGATCGCTTGGCGTTGCGATAGATCTCTTCCAAGGTCGTGACGCCGCGCATCACTTTATGCATGCCATCGACATAGAGCGTTTTCATGCCCAGGGCCATGGCTTGCTTGCGGATCTCAACGGAGGAAACATTCTTAAAAATCAATTCCCGAATTTTGGCGGATACCAGCATTAACTCAAAGATTCCTTGGCGCCCGCGGTAGCCATTCTTATTGCAATTGGCGCAACCCTTACCTTTCATAAAGGTTGCCTTAGCGGCCGAGGCAGGCGGGATGCCAGCATCGGCCAGCACGTTCTCTGGAATCTTAATCGGCTGCTTGCAGCGCTGGCAAATCAGGCGCACCAAGCGCTGAGCCAGCACCGCGATCACGCTGCTTGCGACCAGATAATTGGGAACACCCATATCGACCATACGTGTTACAGCGCTAGGCGCATCGTTCGTATGTAGTGTACTGAAAACTAAGTGTCCAGTCAAAGAAGCCTGAATACCCATCGAGGCGGTCTCTTCATCGCGCATTTCGCCCACGAGGATGATGTTGGGGGCCTGCCGCAACATCGCGCGGATGATTCGCGAAAAATCGAGCCCGATGTGATGCTTGACTTCTACCTGATTGATGCCAGGCAGGAAGTATTCGACGGGATCTTCAGCCGTAATGATCTTGCGATCTGGGCGGTTTAGGTTGTTTAAGGCGGCATAAAGGGTGGTGGTCTTTCCTGAGCCAGTTGGCCCGGTAACCAGGATAATGCCGTTGGGGCGGCGGATGAGCTGACCGAACGATTGGAAGTTTTCTTCCGAGAGGCCAAGCTGCTTTACACCGACCTTGATGTTGTCCTTGTCCAGCAGCCGCATGACGCAGGACTGGCCGTGGCTGGTGGGGATCATGCTGACACGGAGATCTAATTCCTTGTCGCCAACTGTGATTTTGATTCGACCGTCCTGGGGTCGCCGCCGCTCGGCGATGTCCATCTTGGCAAGGATTTTTATGCGAGAAATGATCGCCCCCAGCAAACGGCGGGGGGGGCTGTCGCGCTTGTGCAACATGCCGTCCATCCGGTAGCGAATCCGGACGATCTCCTCGAACGGCTCCACGTGGATATCTGAAGCCTTGAGCTGGACGGCCTCGGTAATCATGAGCTGCACCAGCCGGACGATCGGGGCGCTGTTTTCATCAACTACTTCGCCGGAACCGATGGCGGCCGCGCTTGTTTCCGTCTCGGTAAAGTCGATTTTGGTGTCGGTGAACTCCTGAAGCACCGAGTCAGCCGATTCTCCCTCGATTTGGCTGTAATATTTGTTGATTGCTTCGAGGATTTTGTCGCGTGGCGCGAGGGCAATTTCGATGCGGCGGTTCAGGATAAACCGCAGTTTTTCTATGGTATCGATGTCGTAAGGGTTGCTGACGATTACCTTTAGCGCGTCATCTTCTTCAGCCAGCGGCAAAATGGCATTTTCGCGGGCAACGGACTCGGGCACCAGTTCGATGATGTTTTCCGGAATGGTGACTTCCGTCAGGTCGATGTATTCCCGGCCATGCTCTTGGGCCACCGCCCGCATGACATCTTCACCCGAGGCATAGCCCAGCTTGATGATCGCATCCGGCAGGGTGATGTTCTGATCCTTGGAAACTTGC
>JANNTN010000101.1:0-1170 GCA_031394445.1 Anatilimnocola sp. | reverse complement strand
CAGTCGCTCCTCGCCACTCAGGGCTATTTGTACGCCCTGACGGGTAAGGGTGTGCTGTTTTGCTGGCGCGGGGCCGACGGCAAGGAGATGTGGAAGCAGCGCCTACAAGGCCCCGTGAGCGCTTCGCCCGTGTTAGCGGGCGGCAACATCTATTGGGCCAATGAGCTAGGTACACTGTACGTGTTCAAGGCGAATCCGCAAAAGTTCGAGCTCATCGCGGAGAATCGTATCGGTAACGACTCATTCGCCAGCCCGGCTGTTTGCGGCGGGCAAATTTTCTTGCGCGTCGCCCGCGGTACGGGGGACAAGCGTAAAGAGACGCTGTATTGCTTTGGCCAGCGCAGATAGAGCCTAATCTGTCTCCTTTGCGTGGACCTGCTCAACGTCGTCCAACTTTCGATACCTCTAGCAACGGCCCATCGCCACCACCGTCAGCCACAGCACGTCGCGGATCGTGAAACAGAACATGGGAATGGTCTCTAGCTGTCGCGCTTTAACGCAGCGGCTAATAGCCCAACGACGCCACCGGCTACGAGGCCAATGCAGACGCACACGCACAGTATCATTACCGATGTTAGCGCGTTTGGCTTGGTTGATGGCGACCCGCCTTGACTTGTGACAAGGATGATGAGCGGTAGCACGCAAGCTCCTGCCAACGCCCCATTTCGCACCATTTCCAATCGTCCAGAAGAATACGACTTCACACCGACTGCCGGAAGCCAAGTGGCCAGCACTGTCAATCCAATAAAGGCCACACCAATCAATAAAACCAGGAGTAGGAATAGCCAGAGAGGGACGGCAATCATAAAAACCGATCCTCTCGTATCAGCAGCGTGCGGAGGCGGTATTGCATCGTCTCATCATACCCGCCCGCCAAATCGCCCCGCCACGGTGAACGGGTAGAGGGCTGAATCATTCAAGGTCGGGCAATGCCGCACGTGGCAAGAGCAAACGAATGCTGCGGGCCTGACCGGGTTCGCGGGAGATCAAGCCTTTCTCAGCCAAGGTGACGACCATTTGGTGAATGGCGGCTGACGACACGCGAAAGTATCCCTGAATCTCGGCTTCGGATGGGGCCTGCCTCATCAGCTTGGTGTAATAGTAAATGAACGCGAGGTACTGTCCTTGCTTCTTTGTGAATAGCGGGGTCAACGCTTCAGTCATGACTTA
>JANNTN010000073.1:0-21114 GCA_031394445.1 Anatilimnocola sp. | reverse complement strand
GGCATAGTTCAAAGCTCAAGGTTCAAAATTACTTTGCCGCGGGGCCGGTGGAGACAAAAACTTGGGCGGGGCGGATCACGCGGTCGTGAAGTTTGTAGCCGGATTGGAAGGCGCGGGAGATGGTGCCGGCGGGGTATTCGTCGCTCGCCTCTTGGGCGATGGCTTGGTGAAGGTTGGGATCGAAAGCCGTGCCGAGGGTTTCGATACGGACGCAGTCGTGTTGTTTCAGGATCGCATCGAGTTGCGTGGCGACCATCTTCACACCTTCGAGGAGGCCGCTAGCGTCGGGCGATTTTTGCGCGGCTTCGAGAGCGCGTTCTAGGTTATCGACGACGGAGAGCAAATCCTTGGCGAAGGGAATGATCGCGTAGCGTAGCTCTTCGACGAGCTCTCGCTGGGATCGCTTGCGGAAATTCTCCAGCTCAGCGTGTGAACGCAGAGCGCGGTCGTTGGCATCGCGGACTTGCTGTTCGAGGTCGGCACCTTTTTTCTCGCCGGGAGCGTGAATCTTGGGCTTGGTTTGCACTTCGGCCGTGACGCTTTCGAGAGCGGCGTCGAGGACTTCGTTGCCGGCGTTGTCGAGTGTTTGGTCGGGCATGTGTTGATACTCCAGAACCCCTGCGCCTGCGGTTGCGGGTTAAACGAGTTGCGGACAGGCGGGACGCCTATCCTACGGGGCTTCCGATGTTTCGGGCGTGAAATACTGCTTGATGCGTTCGAGGAATGATTTGCGGTGAGGGGAGACTTCGGTTTTTTCCAACTCGGCGAGGTCGCGGAGGAGCTTTTCCTGCTTGGCTGTCATTTTCTTCGGAACTTCGATGTAAGTCTGGACGTGCAAATCGCCGGCCGGACCGCCGCGGGGATCGACCAGGCCGCGGCCGCGAACGCGAAACACATCGCCGGATTGCGTGCCGGCGGGAATGCGCAGTTCGTGCGGGCCGCCGAGCGTGGGAACCTCGATCGAAGCACCCAGGGCCGCCTGGCTGTAGGTGATGGGGAGGCGGAGGATGAGGTGATTGCCTTCGCGCTCGAAAATCTTGTGCTTTTTGACGGCGACGAAGCAGTAGCAGTCGCCGGGTGGGCCGCCTGCGTCGGGGCTGGGCTCGCCATAGCCGGCGAGGCGGACGCGCATGCCGTTATCGACGCCGGCCGGAATGGTCACATCGAGCTTGGAGCGCTCTTCGACCTGGCCGCGACCGCGACATTCGGTGCAGGGGTCGGTGACGAGCGAGCCCGCGCCGCGGCAGGCGGGGCAGGCGGTTTGCACGCGCAGGATGCCAGCCGATTGGACGATTTGGCCCCGTCCGCCGCAGTGGCGGCAGGGGGTGCGCTGTGAGCCGGGCTTGCTGCCATTGCCTTTGCAGGTGCCGCAGGCTTTGTTGCGGGGGAAATCGACACTTTTGACCGCGCCCTTGGCGGCTTCTTCCAGCGTGAGCGTCACATCGACGCGAACATCGGCCCCGCGACGCACGCGGCGGCCGCCGCCCCGGCGCTGACCGCCGAACATCTCGCTGAAGATGTCGCCGAAGGCTTCGAAAATGTCCTCAGCGTTGTCGAATTGGTGACCGAACTGCTCGGTGCCGGCATGGCCGTATTGGTCGTAACGGGCCCGCTTGTCGGCGTCGGAGAGAACTTCGTAGGCCTCGGCGGCTTCCTTGAATTTCTCAATGGCCTCGGCGTCCCCCGGGTTGCTGTCCGGGTGATACTTCACGGCGAGCTTGCGATAGGAAATGGCAATATCGCGGTCGGAAGAAGTGCGCTGGACGCTGAGGATTTCGTAGTAGTCGCGTTTGGAAGCCATCGTGGCCATGGGAGGCAGGAATCAAGGGTCAGAAGTCAGGGGTCAGATAAGTAAGTGTGCGCTGGAGTTTAGGGTTTAGGGGTGGGAGGGGCGGGGATTTTTGAAATTAGGTTTTTTAGGTAAGTGGTTGTGGCTTAAAGGGTTGTGATGTGAAGGGTCGCGCTAATGTTTAGGGTTTTTGGGGAAGTTTAGGGTTTTGGGTGAGAGGTGGCGAATGGTGGGCCGGCGCGAGCAAGCTCGCTGGTCCCACTCTACAAATGTTAGGGGGTGTTCATAAAAGAGGCCACTTCGGGGGAAGTGGCCTCTGGGGTTGGTCTAATCGTTAGCCGCTAGACGCTTGCGTTGCCGCAAGGTCCGCCCCGGCAGGGCGAACCTACTAGCGGACGGCACCTTCGACGGAACGCTTGGCTTTGTCGTCTTTGTCGTAGGTGGTGACGAGGGCTTCGGTCGTCAGGAGCAGGGCGGCGATGCTGGCGGCGTTGGACAGGGCGGTGCGGACGACCTTGACGGGGTCGATGATGCCGGCCTTGTACATGTCCACGTATTGGCCACTGTTGGCGTCGTAACCCTGGTTACCCGACTTCTGCAGCACTTCGTCGGCGACGACGGAGCCGTCCTTGCCACCGTTGTTGACGATGGTCTTGAGTGGAGCCGAAAGAGCACCGAGGACGATATCGACACCGATTCGCTCGTCGCCTTTGGCCTTGTCGCGAGCCTTCTCGAGGGCTTCGGTGCAGCGGAGGAGAGCGACACCGCCGCCGGGCAGGATGCCTTCTTCGACGGCCGCACGGGTGGCGTGCAGGGCGTCTTCGACGCGGGCCTTCTTCTGCTTCATGTCGGCTTCGGTTTCGGCACCGACGCTGATGACCGCGACGCCGCCGGCCAGCTTGGCCAGCCGCTCTTGGTACTTCTCTTTGTCGTATTCGCTTTCGGTCTGAGCGATCTGGTTCTTGATCTGCTGGACGCGATTGTCGATGTCGTTGCGCTTGCCAGCGCCTTCGACGATCGTGGTGTTGTTCTTATCGACGGTGATCTTCTTGGCGCGGCCGAGGTGCCCAAGCTCGAGGCTTTCGAGCTTGATACCCAGATCTTCGCTGATCAGCGTGCCACCGGTCAGCACGGCGATGTCGCCGAGCATGGCCTTGCGGCGGTCGCCGAAGCCAGGAGCCTTGACCGCACAGACATTCAACACTCCGCGGAGCTTGTTGACGACGAGGAGCGTGAGCGCCTCGGCATCGACATCTTCCGCGATGATCAGCAGGGGCTTGCCGGATTGGGCCGTCTTTTCGAGAACCGGCACAAGATCCCGCAGATTGCTGATCTTCTTCTCGTGGATGAGGATCAGGGCGTCTTCGAGCAGGCAGTCCATCGAGGCGGGGCGGTTGATGAAATAGGGCGAGGTAAAGCCCTTATCTAACTGCATGCCATCGACGTATTCGACCTTCGTGTCGGTCGTTTTGCCTTCTTCGACGGTGATGACGCCGTCTTTGCCGACGCGCTCGAGAGCGTCAGCAATCAGTTCGCCGATCGTTTTGTCGTTGTTGGCGCTGATGGCACCGACTGCAGCGACTTCGTCCTTGCTGGTGACCTTTTTGGCCATGTCGAGCAGCTTTTCGGTGGCCGCATCGACGGCCTTTTCGATGCCGCGGCGAACAGCCGTGGGGTTGCTGCCGGCGACCACGTTTCGCAGACCTTCCTTGAAGATCGCGTGGGCCAGGACGGTGGCGGTGGTGGTGCCATCGCCAGCCAGGTCGGAGGTCTTTTGAGCCACTTCGACCACGAGCTTCGCGCCCATGTTCTCAAAGCGGTCTTCCAGCTCGATTTCCTTGGCGACGGTGACGCCGTCTTTGGTGACGGTCGGGCCGCCGAAGGACTTATCGATGATGACATTCTTGCCGGTCGGCCCCATGGTGGTGGCGACGGCTTGGGCGAGTTTTTCAACGCCCATGAGCATTCGGGAGCGGGCGTGATCGTCGAAGAGTAGTTGTTTGGGCATGAGTGAAATCGTTGTGCGGGGTGATTCGTTTTGTACTCAGTACTAAGAACTCAGTACGGAGTACTGAGTCTGATTGGCATACGGCAGGCTGGAAGCCTGCCCCACGGGGTTAGGCCACGACTTTGGCGAGGATGTCCGATTCGCGGAGGATTTTGACGTCGTCACCGCCGAGCTCGATGTCGGTTCCGCCGTACTTGCCGTAAATGACTTCGTCGCCGACGGCGACGGAAAGTTCGCCGCGCTTACCGCTATCAAGCAGCTTGCCGGGGCCGACGGCGAGAATCTTGCCACGCTGCGGCTTTTCCTTGGCCGTATCGGGCAGAACGATGCCACCCGCGGTGCGCTCTTCGGCTTCGACAGGCTGCACGACGATACGGTCATCGAGGGGACGGATTTTGATTTTGGGCATATTTCAGTTTCCTTGTGAATTAATGTTGTATTTGAGATAGGTCATTTGTCACTTGTCATTCGTCATTAGCAATCCGCCAGAAGGCCTCTTCCGACAAATGACTAATAACCAATGACATTGCCTTACATCATTCCTTCCATGCCGCCCATGCCACCCATTCCTCCCATGCCGCCGCCCATTCCGCCCATGCCGTGGTCGTGGTGGTCACCGCCGGCTTCGTCTTCCTTTTCCTTCGGAATTTCGGTGATGAGGGCTTCGGTGGTGAGCATCAGGGAGGCGACACTGGCGGCGTTTTGCAACGCAACCGTGACGACCTTGGCCGGATCGATCACGCCGAACTTCAGCATGTCGCCGTACTCGTCCTTGTCGGCGTCGTAGCCTTCGGTCTTGCTCTTGAGCTGGCGAACGCGATTCACAACGACAGCGCCATCGACACCGGCGTTGTTGGCGATTGCCCGCAGCGGCTGATCGAGGATGTTCTTAATGATCTGAGCGCCGGCCTTCTCGTCCCCTTCGAGCTTCAGCTTGTCGAGGGCCTTTTCGGCACGGATGAGAGCGACGCCGCCACCGGGAACAACGCCGCTTTCCAAAGCGGCTTGTACGGCGTTCTTGGCGTCTTCGAGCAGCCACTTCCGCTCTTTCATTTCGGTTTCGGTCGCGGCACCGCAATTGATCTGCGCGACGCCGCCGGCCAGCTTGGCCAATCGCTCTTGCAGCTTCTCGCGGTCGTATTCGCTATCGGTGCGACCGATTTCGTCGCGAATTTGCTGGGCACGGCCGGTAATTTCGTCCTTGCTGCCGGCACCGCTGATGATGACGGTGTCTTCCGAGGTGATCTTTACCTTCTTGCACCGGCCGAGGTCGGAGAGCTTTACGCTTTCCAGCTCGATGCCCAGATCCTTGAAGATGGGCGTGGCCTTCGTGAGCACGCCGATGTCACCCATGATGGCCTTGCGGCGATCGCCGTAGCCGGGGGCCTTCACCGCACAAACTTGCAGGATGCCACGGAGCTTGTTGACGACGAGCGTGGCCAGAGCTTCGCCTTCGACGTCTTCAGCGATGATGAGCAGCGGCTTGTTGGCCTTGCTGATCGCTTCGAGCAGCGGGATCAGCTTCTTGTTGGCGCTGATCTTTTCCTCGAAGAGCAGGATGTAGGGGTTTTCCAGCTCGACGGAGACTTCGTCTTGATTCGTGACGAAGTGAGGCGAGAGAAAGCCGCGATCGAACTGCATGCCTTCGACGACTTCGACGGTCGTTTCGCTGCCTTTGCCTTCTTCGATCGTGATGACGCCGTCTTTGCCGACCTTCAAAAAGGCATCGGCCAGAACCGCGCCGATCGCGGGGTCGTTGTTGCCCGCGATGGTGGCGATTTGCTGGAGCTCTTTCTTGTCTTTCTCGCTGATCGGCGTCGCCAATTTGTTGACTTCGTCGCAGACGGCTTCGCAAGCCTTGGCAATGCCGCGGCTGAGGGCCATTGGGTCATGCCCACCGGCAATCATCTTCAAGCCTTCGCGGAAGATGGCTTCGGCCAGAACCGTGGCGGTCGTCGTGCCGTCGCCAGCGACGTCGTTCGTCTTGCTGGCGGCTTCTTTAACGAGCTGAGCGCCGAGATTCTCATACGGATCGTCGAGTTCGATGTCTTCGGCGACAGTGACGCCGTCTTTGGTCACCTTGGGGGAGCCCCAGCCCTTGTCGAGCACGGCGTTGCGGCCACGGGGGCCGAGCGTGCTTTTTACGGCACGGGCGAGCTTGGAGACGCCAGCGAGCAGCGGTTGCCGGCAGTCGTCTTGAAAGACCATTTGCTTTGCCACGGTTGAAAGTCCTCCTGGAGGCTTAATAAGTGGTTTGTGGGGTTGCTGTATGAAAAACCGGCCGGAGGGAGAGGAGTCCGGCTGGTGATTGGCGGGGTTGCGTCTTGTTACGTCAGACGGCAGGACAGTTTGGGAGGCGGGTTAAGTTCTGGCGGCTTGAGTCGTCGCAGGCAGCCGTAGCCGACCAAACTGGCAGTTTTGGAAAGTAAGGGCCGATAAAGGCAAGAGGCGTGCCAAGCGGCTGGCGGGAGGCGAAAGTGTAGGTGGGGCAACTGGTTAAGTGGGGTGGCCGAGATTCTTGCCTGTCGAACGCCTAGATTGTCAAAATGGCAGCGAGGGGGCGGAAGGGGGGCGGGGTTTTAATACTGGATACCGAATACTCGGTGCTGATGGACCGTGGAGAACCGACCGGTGCTGCCCAATCCGTGATAACAGAAGAGTTAGGGCGATTGCTGGAGACGTATGCCTGCTGCTTTTCGCCCCAGCGAATTCCCAAGAGGCGGCAGAACTCTTTCAGATGTGCCCATTCAACATCTTTGTTCAAATCCCTCCATTTTGTCCGTAGGGCTTAGCGATTTTGCTTGGCTGGCAAATTGGTAGAGCGGCACGCAGGGCTAATCCGCCATCGACGAGGAGTGACGTGCCGGTAATATAGTCGGCGTCGTTGGAAGCTAAGAAGGCGGCGGTGCGGCCGATTTCGGCTGGTGTTCCTAGCCGTCCCCAAGGTAGCGACGACGCGGCAGCCGCGATTTGGTCGCTGCCGAAGGTTTCGTGCTCGCCCGGTGTGTCGATCCATCCTGGCTCAATGACGTTCACGTTGATGCGGTGCGGCAATAGCTCCGCGGCGATCGTCTGAGCCATGTGATTGAGGCCCGCTTTCGCCGCGTTATAGGCGACGCTGCGAACATAGGCGACGCGGGAGTGGACGCTGGAGATGAAGATGATCTTGCCGCCGCCGCCCCGCTCGACCATGTGCCGGGCTACCAATTGGCTCATGTGAAATCCGGCCGTCAGCGTGCCCCGCAGCGTTTGCTCGAACATTTGCGGATCATATTCCAGAAAATCCCCGCGCCGCGAAAAAGCCGGGTTGCTCACGAGGATGTCGATGCGCCCGCAGGCATCAATTGCTCGCTGCACAACGCTCTCGCACGATGAGCGCTCAAACGCATCCCCGGCAACGCTCATCATCTTGCGGCCCAGCGCCGCGATCTCCTGCTCCAGCGACTCCAAGAGCGGCGACATTTGCCGATCGTTCACCGCCACATCCGCCCCTGCTCGCGCCAGCTCTAAAGCACAACCCCTGCCGATTCCTCGTGCTCCTCCCGTCACCAGTGCTACTTTGCCGGCGAGTTTCATCAGAGTTCTCGATTTCATAGCCCGACGTAGCCGGAACCATCAGCAGGAAGAAACCACGAATTGAACGAATCATGCAGAACGAAGCGGTATCAAGTTGGCCGCGGATGAACGCGGATGACACGGATTTTTTGAACAGAAGCGACTGTGTTGATTGTCAAGAGTTAGGAAGAGGTTTGGGCCATCCAGGGACGGCCTGATTTTGCGATGGAATTGAGGATGACGAGGCGTTTTCGCATGCAGGCGGTGATGATGACCTTGAAAGGTTTTCCATGTTGAGCGAGCCGGTCGGCGAAAGCTTTGATAACGGGGTTCCATCGCCTGGCGGCGATGGCAGCCATGTACAGGACGCAGCGGACGGATTTTCTTCCCCCGCTGATGGACCGTTTACCTTTCATGGTGCCGCTGTCCCGGTTGTAGGGAGCCAAGCCAATGAGGGCGGAGATCTGCTGACGGTTGAGCTTGCCGATCTCGGGCACGTCGGCGAGGACTGTGGTGGCGGTGACTCCGCCCAGGCCGGGAACCGATTCGATGAGCTGGGCTTTGGTGCGCCACTCATCGTCGGCCTCGACGAGCGACTCAATGATTTTCTCGATGCCGCGGATTTCGGCTTCGAGCGTGTTGATTACAGCCTGGATGCTTTTCTTGGCGGCTTTGACGTGGGTCACATCCCAGCGATTGGACTCCTGAGTTTTGAGGTCGATGAGCTGCCGTCGGCGAGCGACGAGCTGCTGGATTTCGGCTTGTTTTTCAGGTTTTTTTTCGCTGGGGGCCGGCTGGACCTTTTCTGCGAAGAGGGCCAAGACGTGAGCGTCAATGCGATCGGTCTTAGCCACCAGCCCCAAAGCCTTGGCGAAATCGCGGGCTCGTTTGGGATTGATGACCGCGACGCGGTAGCCGGCGTCGATCAGCTCGGCGACGACCTCGCGCTCGAAGCCGCCGGTGGCTTCGAGGACGATGAGACAATGGGCGGGATTGGGGAGAAGCTGTTTGAGCTGCTCGAATCCCGCTTTGACGTTAGGCAGGGTTTGCGTCTGCCCAGAAGGAAGAACATGGAGATCAAGCGTAGCTTTGGCCACGTCGATTCCGATCGAGACTTGGTTCGCTTCATCCATGGAGATATCCCATTCTTGCCGATGCGAGCTCGTGCGGCGTTTGGGGCCGCGACGGCTCAGGCGACTGTTCGGGCTGTTTTCCAAAGACCGGCGGCGATCCAGCTTCTGTTCGGTATGTTGCCTACCAGGAAGCGAACGATCTGCCACCGGTTTTTTCGGGGCTGGCTGCGCAGCCAGCCCCGAAACCATGTGCATTGAACCTTGTTTACCCTGCTTTGAGAACATACAAGCAAGCAAAGGTAGCAAAGAAAGAGTGTGACAGGCGGAAATTTGCGCAGAGCACGAAGAATTAGAGTGTTCGTAGTACGAAAGGAAATACGGGGAAGCCACGGATGAAACACAGCCCGGCGAAGTTGGAACCAAGGAATTTGAACAGGAGCTAACAGAGAAAACGGAGCGGGAAATAAGCCACAGAGGAAACACTGATGCGGGTATTCCCGCCGGAGTACCGGCACAGATAAATGCAAAGAGATGTTGCGGTCTGAAAATCTTTGCGCGTCGCAAAGAAATGGAGGGTTCGTATTACGAATGTTACGTGGCTCTGGCCCGGGGATGGGCCTTCTCATAAACGGCGTGGAGGCCGGCGGTGGAAACGTGGGTGTAGATTTGGGTCGTGACGAGGCTCTTGTGGCCAAGCAGCTCTTGAACGGAGCGGATGTCGGCCCCGCGATCGAGCAGATGCGTCGCAAAGCTGTGGCGGAGCGTGTGGGGAGTTGTGCGCAGGTCGAGGCCGGTGAGCTTGAGATACTTCAGCAACATCCGATGCACGCTGCGTGTGGTTAGGCGGGTGCCGAAGCGGTTGGTAAAGACGGGAATAGGTGAGGCGGGTTGCGTGGCTCTGACAGGCGATCGAGTGGCTGTATCTTTCTGCGGCTCGTGTCCCGAGCGGCGTGCGGGGACTACTTTGCGGACTTTCAGCCAGTGCTTCAGTGACTTGGCCGCGAAGCTGCCAATGGGAGACAGGCGTTCGCGGCGACCTTTGCCGCGGATGCGCAACAGGCTCTCGGCCAGGTCGAGGTCGCTGTCGTTCATGCCGACGCATTCGCTCACGCGTAGGCCGGCAGAGTACATCGTCTCCAAAATAGCCCGATCGCGGAGGCCCATGTGCGTCGTGGCCGGCGGAGCGACCAGCAAGCGGCCGACTTCATCGGTCGAGAGAAAGTGGGGCAACTTGCGATCGGGCCTTGGATTGCGCAGCGGCTTCGCCGGGTTGCTGTCGGCCAAGCCTTCGCGCTGGGCGAATTTGTAGAACGTGCGGAGCGAGGCCAGCCGGCGGGCGACGGATGTTTTCGCATAACCCGCTTCGTGCAGCGCCGAAACATAGCCGCGGAGATCGAGCGGCGTGATTTCGCGAGGCTCGGGGGCGCGGCCGTAAGCCTGCGTTAGATATTCAGCCAGCGATGCGAGATCTTCGCGATACGATTTCTGTGTTAGATCGGCCGCGTTTCGCTCGACGCTGAGAAAGCGGAGGAATTGAGAGATGGCCGAATGCATGTCCAAAGTCCAAAGCCCTATGTCCAAAGTCGAAAGCTATGCATGACCTGGGACTTTGGACCTGGGACTTTCCTACTCCGCTAGCGGCAGCTTGAAGCGTTTGTGGCGGGGGGGGGCGATGGCGGCTGGTTCGGTCTCGGCTTCGGCTTCTGCTTCCGCGGCGGCCCGTTGTTCGAGGGCGGTTTGCCGAATGCGCTGGCTGAGGACGGCGGCGTCGTACCAGCTAAAGCTCAGTTCCGAGTTGCTGGCAAAGCGGCCGAGCGTTCGCAGCGCGTCGGACTTGTGTTCGTCGTCGTACAGGAAGATGTAGCGTTCTTCGCCCTTGACCAGCGCCAGCACGTTGATGTCTTGCGTCACAGGGGTGGCTCCGAGATGCTTGGCGATGTTGGTCGGTGACGGGTGAACCGCATCCAGCGATCGCGGTTCAAAGAGAGATGCACTTCTCTCACCGTTCATATCGGCGAATTGGCCACCGATACACGACTCGCGCTTCGCCAGTCCCTCCCCTCGCTGCGAGCGTTTCAGTCACATGCAGATAGCAGCAGAAGCGGACAAAATCGCTCGGTCGTTCCAAATATGCGGCCCAGCCGCCAAAGCGCGCGTCGTCGCGCAGGTAGTAATAAGTTGCCAAGCGCTCGGTAAACTGTACGTCCTGGCCGTGATAAATCCGAGTGTGCGACATAATTGGCGCTGCTTGCGGCCGCGGCGCGGGAGGCTCCACGCAGGGTGGCGCGGGAATAAATCCACGTGGATCAGGCCACTCCGGCGGCAGCGGCGCTCCGCTGACACTGGCATCGCCAGCAATGCCACTACCAATCGCTCCGCCAGCGCCGGGCGGACAATCCTGAATTCTTTTCAGCCCGCGCAGATGATTGGCCGGCGCGATTTTTCCGCTGGCAGCGACCTCGGGAGGTATCTCCGGCGTCTGTGTTTTTAGTTGCTCGCGAGCCAGTGCAAACTCCGCCTCTTGCACGAGCGAGCTGGGAATAAATTCTTCCTCCGCGCGGCCCCACGGCAAGCCATAGCCGGCGGGAATCGGATGGAAGCTCGGGTTCGCCGCATACCAATCGACCGAGAGGCCCATCCGCGGCGGATAGTACGGAGAATATTCCGTAATCGATCCAACCAGCACCGCATCGACACCCATCTGCCGCGCCAGCCGTTGAAAATCCACACCGCCTCGCGGCTCACGTCCCGCCATCGCAATGCTGGCTGCCAGCATCTGCTTGCTGACACCCACCGGCATTACCTCAAAGCCGGGGACCGTCTGCAACTCGTTGTAATACGACATCGCCACCGCTTCGCCGTCCACCGTCGGCTCCGCGCTCTGATTGAAGAACGGCAGGATCGCCACTTTGTAGATTTGCGGAAACGGATTGTGATACTGCGGCTCCACAATCCGATCCGGCCATAGCGCGCAGCCGCTCTGCGCCAGCAGCAAGCATGCTGCCGCGACGACCGCTCGACAGTAGGGTGCAAAAGCGAAGCGCATTGCACCTTTCGCGATGAAAAAGGATGTGCTTGTAGGGTGCAAAAGCGGATCTGATTGCACCCGTCGCGGAAACGAGTTCACGGAAACCTGCTAGCGTCTCAGCGTCTGCACGTTCGCGCGCACTAACCCGCAACGTCCCCCTTATCGGCAAAGTTGGCCTAGTCTCTGCAGATCATTTTGCCCGCTGTCAGTGGTTGGCTCTGCGCAACTCAGATGGCCACGAAGCGGACAACTGCCATCGGTGACCGAATCTCTGCAGACACGAAGTGGCGACTACTCGATAGCCCAGAAATTCTTGGCGAGAAATCAGAATTCACGCCTAATGCTTGAAGTTGCTCTGCGTTCCGTCCCATTCGCAGTAGCTCACCTTGGAGCGTGGCACGCGAATGAGCCAATGGTCTTTGGCAAATGTCATTTCCTCGTCCGTGGTTACGCTGGGCCGGTCAAATTGCAATTGCTCTTTGGTCGTGTGTGATTTGAAGACGGAGCAGCCTTCGCTGACCATTACAGTGACGCCGGGTTCGATAAGGTAGCACGAGTTCACGATTGCCTGCCTTCCGCCGGCTCATGGCACTTCTCGGACTGATTTTTTACGCTGCTGACTATTGTTGTGAACCAGTTGCAAAGACAGTGGCTTGGCACAAAACGGCTTATTCAGATTTTCGAGTTTAACTCGTTTTTCGAGACGCGCATCTGGGGCAGCCGAGACGCATACCCTACGAGCGGAACACATCGCCGTTTTCCGCCTGTTTTCTCTGCGAATTTGGCATGTTAGGCTGAACCAATCGTAAACGAGTGATGATTGGGCGTGGCTGGGAGAGCGAGCGGATGAATGCGGGTGAGTTGATCGAGTTGAGTACGGGGCTGGAGGTGAGCAGTCCGTATTTCTTGGGCGAAAAAATCCTGTCGCAATTGCCGGCGTATTTGTTGTGGCACGATTTCGATCGCACGTTTCTGGTGACGAGCCAGAAGTTGTGGGGAATGTTCGGTGCGGAGGTTGTGGCGACGCTGAAAGCAGCGAATGTTCGCTGCGAACCGATCTTGATTCCAGAATCCGAGAGCAACAAGAGTTGGGAGACGCTACAAAGTTTGTGCGAAAGGCTGGTGGCGGCTGGAGCGACGAAGGATTCTATCTTGCTGGGGCTGGGCGGCGGGGTGATTGGCAATCTCGTGGGGCTGAGTGCGGCTTTGCTCTATCGCGGCGTGCGGTTCGTCGAGGTGCCGACGACGATCATGTCGCAGACGGATGGCACGCTGAGCAACAAGCAGGCGATCAACGGCGCGGCGGGGAAGAATCAGTTTGGTGTGTATCACGCGCCGCTGTTTATTTGGTCCGACTGTCAGTATTCGCGATCCGAGCCGCTGCGCCAGCGGCGCGGCGGGATCGTAGAGGGAATCAAGAATGTGCTGGTGTCTCAGCCAGACACTTCCGCGGCCGAGGCCATGTTGGAATTGGCTGACGACGCCGATCGCCTGGCCGAGTTAGTTCCGATGCTCGTTCGTTCCAAGCTTCCCATCATTGAGCGCGACCCCAGCGAGCGCGGCTACGGCATCGTCTTGGAATACGGTCACACCTTTGGGCACGCCATCGAATGGCTGGCCCAGGGAAAGCTGTTTCACGGCGAGGCGGTGGCCATCGGCATGTGTGCGGCTGCCGAACTAAGCCACGCACTGGGCTACATGTCGGAAGATTTTCTGCTGGAGCACTATCGGCTGCTAGACCGTCTGGGCGTGCCGACAACATTGCCCTCGGGCATAACCGCCGAGGCCGTCTATGAAACGATGCTGCGCGACAACAAACGCACCAAGCGCGGCGTGACATATATCCTCTTGAGCGGTTGTGGCGAAGTGCTGCGATCCGGCGAACATTACTCGGTTGCCGTTGAGCCGGAGCACGTTGTGCAAGCGTTGCGGCGCTTGACTGAACCTCGCAGTTCAAATCCGCGCCCTAAACAACTCGCAAACAAAGCCTGTTTGGTGCCGTGACGATCATAGGCCAATGTTGACCCAATCGCACTCTTTCATTCCACTGCCATAGTCCGCTACTGCGCCCAATTTAGAAACTTTGCCCGGTTTTTCCTGTATTTGGCACCGCGCGGACTTTGTTGGCAGACAGTTCGGTCCTCCGCTCGCTCGATATCTGCCGCTCAGGAATGAAAATTGCAGATCAAGCTTGGCCTAAGGTTCAGCGGCTGTCTTTACAATTAGCGACCGATGGGATCATCCGCCGCAAACTTAGCTGAAGGAACTTGAATATGAAACACGGACCGCGATTCGAGAATTTAGTGGCAGACGCCAAAAGCCGTATTCGGGAAATCTCGGCGGAGGACTCGCTCCAGCGTCAAGCGCAAGGAGCATTGCTGATCGATGTTCGCGAGGCGGATGAATTTGCCAAGGAACACGCCGAGAACGCTCAGCACCTCAGCAAAGGAATCATCGAAGTCAAAATTGAGAAGCAGATTCCCGACGTGGAAACGGAAATCATCTGCTATTGCGGCGGTGGTAATCGATCGGCACTCGTGGCCGACAATTTGCAAAAGATGGGCTATCGCAATGTCTCCTCGCTGATCGGCGGATTCAGAGCTTGGAAGGAAGCGGGCCTGCCCACGACGACGTAGGCTTCGGTTGCCGGTAGCGCTTGAGTGACCAAGCCACACTGGGTTCAAACCAGCGACTGCATCGTGGAGAGGCCGATTGGTTCGCGGCAGTGATACGGCTCGCCAAACTGCGTGCCGATCGACTTGCCCCAATACGCGGCTTCGTCGCGGAGCTGATCGAGAAAGGTTGGCGAGTCGGTGGGACGGCCTTCGATAAACTGGCTGTGGAAACAGCGAATGGCAGCGAGCTTTTTTTCCCAGTAGGGGCTAATGTCGAGCACGAAGGCGGGCTGAGCGGCGTGTTTGAGATGGACGCAGTAGTAATTGAAGATGCGCTTCGGATGCCATGGCTCGCCGGGCATGTCGGTCTTCGAAAGCTTGGCCCAGAAGCGAGCGGCATCGACGAGTTGCGTCGCCGCGACATGATCGGGATGCGCATCGACCCAGTACGGAGCAAACAGCCACTTCGGCCGCGTCTTGCGAATGACGATCGCCAGCTCCCGGCGAGCTTCGAGCGTTGGCTCGAGGCTACGGTTGGGTAATCCGAGATTCTCCCGCCAATCCAGCCCCAGAATCTTTGTCGCCTCCGCCGTCTCCCCGGCCCGTTTTTCCAACGAGCCATATGGCGTTGGTTCGCCGCTTGTCAAATCGAGAACTCCGATCTTCGCGCCCTCTTCCTTGAGTTTCAAAATCGCCCCCCCCGCGCCAAGCTCAGCGTCGTCAGGGTGCGGTGCAATGACGAGGATGTCGAGCATGGGGTAAAGGGAGTAGAGAGTCGCGAATGGGGAGTAGGGAACAGGAGCTAGAGCAAGTCGTACATCTGCTCGCCGCCGTGCTCGGGGTTGCCAATGAGCCGCTGGCGGATGGGATCGACGACAAAATCAAGTGCTTCCAATGGAAGTTGACCAATCAGTGGCGGAACACCGTCGGGAACTTCCATCACATCCTGATTGCAAGTTCGCCCTTGGATTGTCAGCCGCACAGTGTCATATACGTCAGATTCGGCGGGGCCCTTGCTCGTCATGATGCGGCGGGAAAACGACTTTTTCAGGCCGAGTTGTTGAATGACGGTAGTAGGTAGCGACAGAAAGGTTGCGCCGGTATCAACGAGGGCAGCGGGAATCGTCGATTTACGCACCGCAGAGTCCGTGATTCGCCCTGCACGAGCATCCCACAAGTCATTCAAGTTCTCGACGACGATTTCCGTGGTAACTCGCCCCATGTTGGATTGCTCCCTGATGTCGATGGCCATGGCATGTTCCTCTCAACAAGTGACCAGCATTCTCGCTTTTGATTATACCCACGCGCACGCGATTTGCGGTGTTGTTGCGGCCCGCGAGGGAATCTAAGATCGCACTACTCACTGGTCCATTTTTCACGAAGCCCCATGTCCAACGCTCCGCCATTCATTGCTGTAAACGCTGCCCAAAAGCCACTATTTCTCGGCTTCGACGTGGGAGGCACAAGTATCAAGCTGGGTGTCGTGGACGATTTGGGCCGCCCAATTGCTCATACGAAGATTGTGACCGAGGAAGATCGAGGGCCGCGGGATGCGGTGAAGCGGGCGCGGGTGGCGGTGGATGAAATGTTAGCGAAGCTGGGTTTGTCGCTGGCCGACATCGCGGCTGTTGGCTTGTGCGTGCCGGGAACGATGGATATTCCGCGGGGAATGTTCCTTCAGCCGCACAATCTGCCGCACTGGCACTATTTTCCGATTCGCGATTGCGTGGCGGAGGCGTTTGAGAAGCCGGTGTCGTTTGCCAACGATGCGAACGCGGCCGCGTATGGCGAATTTTGGGTTGGCAGCGGCCGGCAATATCACAGCATCGTGCTGTTGACGCTCGGCACGGGCGTGGGGGGCGGCATCATCATTGGCGATCTGTCGATCGACGGCGAAAACAGCCACGGCAGCGAGTGCGGACATATCATCGTCGATAACACGCCGGCCGCGCGGATGTGCGGCTGCGGTCAGCCGGGGCATCTGGAAGCGTACTGCAGCGCGACGGCACTCGTTGAGCGAACGCACGATTTGATCGCCCAAGGACGCGCGACAAGCTTGCACGAAAAGATTGGTGAGACGTCACAGTTAACCGCCCTGATGATCGCGCAAGAGGCAGATCACGGCGATTCGTTGTCGTTCGAAGTGATTATGGAACTGGCGACCTGGTTGGGCCTCGGCATCGTGACGCTCCTGCACACGATCGATCCCGGCGCGGTGATTTTGGGCGGCGCAATGAATTTTGGCGGTCACGACGACGCCGTGGGCCGCCGGTTCATCGAGCAAGTTCGCGGCATCGTGCGGAAGCGGGCGTTTCCGATTCTCGCGCAGAAGACCGTGATCGATTTCGCGCTCTTGGGATCAGACGCGGGATACATCGGCGCGGCGGGAATCGCCCGCGTCGAGCATCACCGTAAGTAGGTTCCGCCCGTTTGGCGGAACCTGTGAGCGCTACGAGAGTAGTCGCGATTGCTAATTGTGCTTCTCTGGCCGAGCACCCATCACCGCATCGGTGCGATTGCGATACGCGGGGAAGCAGTCGTGCAGCCGGCAAATGCGGAGGGCCATTTCGGCCTCCGGCGAAACTCCGGAGAGACGCAACATGCCGCCTTGCGTGGTCACGCGTTTGTGAAGTCGAACCAATTCACCGATCATCCAACTCGGTAGAAAATCCACTTCGTCCAGCTCTAAAACGACGCGGTAGCAAAAGCACTGTTCGAGCTTCTGCCAGATAATCTTGGCGAGGGGAGTTTCGTCCCGTTCGCCTTGCGGCGGCGGCGAGAGCCGGATGAAGAGCCAATCCGGTCCGCGTTCAATTTCCGTCGCCCATTCTGCTGCCAAGTCGAGTAACATTTCCGCCTCCGTTGCCTTGTCGGCTGAGAGAGAGCCGATGACTTCCATCTCTGACTTTGATGATAAGCCCTACTTATTAAACCGCAAGGCGCGGAGCGTTGGATAGGGCAAATCACTCAGCCAGTGACATTCTGTCAGGGAGTGACAGCATGTCGGCCCGTCGATCGACAAATCTCTAGTATCAAACATCAATTTATGAATCTGTAATTGATGGCAAGTCTTGTTCCGCTTTTTTCCACGCGCTGGCGCGTGGCAGCTTGTGCCGCAACTGCGCGCGTCTTGCGGAAGTTTCAACTGTCGGTTCGGCCCCTTGTGCGGTGTGCGGGGCATCACAATACTGAGGGCGAATTCACGACCAAATTCGCACAATAGACCGCCTACTTACTATTAAGGAAACTGTTATGTCACGCTCTGGTGCTGTCACGTTTAAGGGAAACCCGATGACCCTGGCTGGCCAAGAGGTCAAAGTTGGCCAACAAGCCCCGGACTTCACCTTGCACTACTTCGAGGGCGGCTTGAAGGCGATCAAGCTGAGTGATTTGAAGGGTAAGCCGGCGTTCATCAGCGTCGTGCCATCGCTGGATACGCCGGTCTGCCAGCTTCAAACCAAGAAGTTCAACGAGCAACTCGCCGCCCTTGGCGATAAAGTGACCGCGCTTACGGTCAGCCGCGATCTGCCGTTTGCGATGAACCGTTTTTGCGGTGCCGAGAGCATCAAGAACATGAAGGTCGGCAGCGACTACAAAGACCGGGCCTTCGGCGAGGGTTACGGCATGTTGATCGAAGAACTGGGCCTGCTAGCACGCGGCGTGTTCGTGCTCGACGCCAACGGCAAGGTAGTTTATGCCGAAACGGTAAAAGAAGTCGCCCAAGAGCCGAACTACGAAGCCGCCATCGCCGCCCTCAACAGCGCGCTGTAATTGGCGTCTCGGAAATAAACGCAGTGGCGCAAAGTCGCAGAGACGCAGAGCTAGGAATAATCAATAAATTCTTCCTAGCTTTGCATTTCTCTGAGCCTCCGCGTCTCTGTGCCTCTGTGTTAAACAGTGAGGCTGCCAGCGTTACCAGCCCAGGCATTTCGCCAATCTGATTGCCGCAATTAGCCGGCAGAATCTTCAAGTTCTGCCAAGTTGTAGTTATCCTCCGCCGCCTGCCGAATGACATCACAGGCGGCCTCATTGGCCGTCGGCAATCGCCCTCCCCCCTATCCGCCCGCGACGAAAATGGAATTTCGACGCAGCGGCCCGCTTGATGAGCGGCGGCGGCGCGTTCTCATGGATGAGATCGCTTCGCCCGCTGAAGGCGACCCTACCAGCGCCCCCTCGGGAGCGGCCAAGGGTCCAGTTCGCGCTTATCACGAAGCCGTTCTTAGCCAACGACAGCCGCGAGTGACGGACCTGTTACCGGTCCGGCCGCTGTGGGTCGTCGTCGCATTCCTGCTCGGCCTGACGGGCATCGCCACGATCGAAGCGATTCACATTCACGCGGCTTCGCTGCCACCCTTCGAGGGATCGCAATACCTCGCGCCGCTCATCGCGACGACGCCGGGTAGCCTCGCGGCTTGGTTTGCTTCGGCCATGCTGGCAACGGCGGCCCTGCTGGCGATCGTCGTGTTCAGCATCCGCGCCCACCGCATCGACGACTACCGCGGTCGCTATCGCATCTGGCTGTGGACGGCTGCCGCCCTCACCTGGCTCAGCCTCGACTGCGTCACCGGCTTGCACAACACGCTTGGCCTGTCGTTAACGCTCGTCACCGGAAAACAAGTCGTCACGGGCTCGGTCGATGCGGGTTACACGCTCACCTGGATCGCCGTGTATGGCCTCATCTTTGGATCGCTCGGCTTGCGGCTCATGTTCGAGCTCTGGTCGTCGCGGCTGAGCCTCACAGCATTGCTCGTCGCCGGCTTTTTGTATTTCGATGCCGCGCTCTTCGAGCTCGAGGTGCTGCAGCCACCCATAGCTCTCATCGATGGCCTGATTGAATCGATGCTGACTCTGCTCGGTCATTTTTCGCTAGTCGCAGCCGTTGGTTTTTACGGCCGGCATGTGATGCTGGATGCGTCTGGCCGGTTGAAGGTCAATCTGAATGCGGAGCGGAAGAGCAAAGCGAAGCGCAGCAGACTGAAAGTTTTGAAGACCGAAGAAAAGCCGCAGCCCGCCGTGGCGACGACGACTAGCAAGAACAACGAACCGGTCAAGTTTGGCGCTCCCGTGGCCAGCGCAACCACCGCGAAGCCGGCTGCCAGCATCGCCAAGAGCAATCTCTCGGCACCCATCGACGACGATGAGGATGAAGACGACGAAGATGAGTACGGCGACTCCAATCTCTCGAAGTCGGAGCGCCGCCGTCTGAAAAAGGTCGCCCGCCGCGAACAGCGCCGCGCGGCTTAGCGGTGTTTCTCCATAGCTGAATTCGTGAGAATTCGCTCTCTTTCGGCTTATTCATCGCCCCCCTCTCCATTCGGCCCCGCGGCGGCTTTACACTCCAGGGGAGTACACGCTGCGCTTTTCAAAAATAAGCTTTACCGAACCAAGGCCTTTCCATGTCAAAATACCTCTTCCCGCTGGCTGCTGGTGCATTGCTCGCCATGACGATTTCCTCCGCGCACTCTCAAACGCCCAAAACCATCGGCTCGATCGAACGGCTCGATCCCGAGTTCGACAAGCTTGTCCCACCGGGGGCCGCGATCGAGGTGCTTGGCTCCGGCTTCGACTGGTCCGAGGGCTGCTGCTGGATCAAGGACAAAAACGTTGCAGACAAGGGCTTTCTCGTTTTCTCTGACATCCCGCCGAACAAGATCATGAAGTGGGAGCCCAAGAGCGGCATGGTCAGCCTGTTCCGAGAGAAGGTCGGCTACACCGGCAAAGAGCCGTTCGTTTCTCCCACGCCCGAGCCAGGCACCAACGGCCTCATGGTCGATCCCGAAGGCCGGCTGGTCTGCTGCTGCCACGGCGACCGTGTGATCAAACGCATCGAGAAGGACGGCAAGCTGACCGTCATTGCTGATAAATACGACGGCAAGCGTTTTAACAGCCCGAACGACCTGGTCTATAAAACCAACGGCGACCTGTACTTCACCGACCCGCCCTACGGCTTGCCGCTCCGTGAAAAAGATCCCGGCAAGGAGCTCGATTGGTTCGGCGTCTATCGCCTGGGCAAAGACGGCACGGTCACATTGCTCACGAAGGAAATGACGCGCCCCAACGGCATCGGTTTCTCACCCGACGAGAAGACGCTGTACGTCGCCCAGTCCGATCCCGACGCCTCCATCTGGAAGGCCTTTCCCGTTAAGGCGGATGGCACGCTCGGCGAAAGCAAAATTCTCTTCGACGGCACCAAGTGGACCAAGGAAGGCCGCCCGGGATTGCCCGACGGTCTCGCCGTCGATAAGCAAGGCCACGTCTGGGCCACCGGCCCCGGCGGCGTCTATTGCTTCACGCCCGCCGGCAAAGTCCTCGGCCGCCTCAACACCGGCGAGCGCACCGCCAACTGCAAATTCGGCGACGACGGCAAAACCCTCTTCATCTGTGCCGACATGCACATCTGCCGCGTGAAGACGAACGTGACGGGGACGAATTACTAACCTCGACCACTCACCGCTTCATAATCTTAAACGCACAGTTCGACCCAAAACCTTGCCGAAACGCGAGGTGAATATACAACATCGCCAGCGGCTCCAAATACCGGCTGCTGGTCAACGAGCCGGCATCGACGGGATCGAAGCCAAGGTCTTCGATGAGTTGGCGGACGGATAGCTTTGCGGCCGCGTCGTCGCCGCAATAAAACATCGTTGCCCGATGGTCGCCAAACTGCGGATTGAGCATCACCTTCACGCTGGCCGAGTTAAACGCCTTCACCACATTCGCCCCCGGGGACCAGGTCGCGGTTTGCTCGCCAGCCGAGATGACGTGGCCCAGCTCGATCCCGCTCAGGTCAGATAGCAGCGGGTTGGTGCAATCGATCAGCGTGCGGCCGCTCAAATC
Organism: Anatilimnocola sp.; assembly: GCA_031394445.1. Taxonomy (GTDB): domain Bacteria; phylum Planctomycetota; class Planctomycetia; order Pirellulales; family Pirellulaceae; genus CAYLLN01. The sequence continues at coordinate 209 of JANNTN010000073.1, read as the reverse complement.
GCCCAGATGAATCAGCGTTTCCTGCGCCACCGGCCACGGCACGGCGAACAGAATCACGTCGGCGTCAACAATCGCCTCGCGCGGCAACTTCGCGGCCGCGTTCGCGCCGCTTTTGGCGAGCAATTGCTGAACCTTTTCGCTATCCGGCGAGCGCGAGCCGTAAATCACCTGATGCCCGGCTCCTCCCCACCGCGAACCGAGCGCAGACC
>JANNTN010000036.1:0-6388 GCA_031394445.1 Anatilimnocola sp. | reverse complement strand
GCAATATACGGCGCTGCTGGAAACCGAAGGGGTGACTCTGGAGTTTACGGAAGAGGCCATCGACTCGCTGGCTTCGTTCGCGTTCAAGGTGAATCAGACGACGCAGAACATTGGGGCGCGGCGACTGTACACGATTTTGGAACGGCTGGTGGAGCAGTTATCGTTTGACGCGCCCGAGATGAACGGCGGGCAGGTGAAGATTACGGCGGATTATGTGCAGGAGCGGTTGAAGGAAGTGGCGGAAGATGAGGATTTGAGTCGGTATATTCTTTAAGGGACAACATCCAAGGCCAAGAGCGTAGAACACTCGAGTTTTTCGGTTTTGAATTGAATGAACGCGGTATCGGTATATTGTTGCTAGTTCTTGGATTCGTGTTAACTTTTGCGTGCGTAATCAAACCTGCCCTGGATATAGCGCGTAAAGAACCTGCAGTAACGCTTTTCACTCAGGGAGCATTGTTAACACCGGTCATTTTGGCGCTTGGTGCGTTCCTTGCAATCTTCGGATCTAACGCGTCCAACTACTTGGGTTCGCGGGAAAATCCGACAGTCTTTTTCTGGGTATTTTGCATGGCTTTTTTCGGTGTAGGGATTGCCCTCTACTTGTGGCTGCTTTTCGCTTCACACGCTCGGGTCTAGAACCGTTGCGAAGAGCGGGTGGGGGGTGCGTGCCTCGGCGGGTCACCGCTGAGTTACGTCGCCGCTTCGCGGCTGAATTAGTGTTCTCACTTGCCGCGGTCAAAACCCTGAAATAATATGCAGTTATGACTCAACTCCTTCAACGCGCCTTTAACGAGGCTTCGAAGCTACCTGATTCAGAACAAGATGCCGTTGCATCGCTTGTTTTGGCCGAACTTGAGTCGGAGCAGCGGTGGACCAAATCGTTTGCCGGTAGCCACGACAAACTTGCTGCTATGGCGAAAGAGGCGCTGGCGGAGTTTGATGCGGGTGAGACTCTACCGCTGCCCGGTGCCGGCTAAAGCCGGCTGAAAAAAAATATAGAGAATCGCCGCCTAACCCCGGCTAAAGCCGGGGCCTAACGGGGGAAAGCCTGATGAATCAGGCTCGAGGAGTTAGCATCCAAGCCCGTCGTGATTCGAGCGCGGGATAGTTGAGTTTCGCCTTGCGAAGCCGTGGTTCGGTGGTGGAACCACGGCGATTCATACGTGGAATGGTGGGCCGGCGCGAGCGAGCTCGCTGGTCCCACCCTACAATTTTTTCGTTGTCGCAAGGTCCAGCTCGGCAAGCTGGACCTACTAGGCGGCGGCGGGTTCTTCGGCGGGTTCGGGGTGGGCGGTGACGCGGTGGTAGATTTCGTCGTCGCAGAGGTCGGCGATGGAGTTGAGGATGAAGTCGGGGCGGTAGGCGTAGCGGTGGAGGTCGTCCCGCTTGGTGCCGCCGGTGAGGACGAGGGCGGTGCGGTAGCCCATGGAGACGCCGCCGAGGATGTCGGTTTCCATCGTGTCGCCGATCATGATGGTTTCGTCGGTGGCGAGGCCGAGCTCCTTGCGGGCGGCACGCATCATGACGGGGCTGGGCTTGCCCACGCTGAAGGCTTTGATGCCGGTGGCCGTTTCGAGCATGGCGACGATCGCACCGCAGCCGGGACGGAGGCCGTGCGACGTGGGGCAGTTGGGGTCGATGTTCGTAGCAATCAGCTTGCTGCCGCGGAGGATCATGCGGACGGCTGCTTCGACGATTTCCATGTTGAACGTGCGGCCTTCGCCGACGACGACATAATCGGGATCGTCATCGACAATGGAATAGCCGTTTTTGTGCAGGGCCTGCGTGAGGCCCCCTTCGCCGATGACGAACGCGGTGCCGCGCGGTTTTTGGGCGGCGAGGAAGCGAGCGGTAGCCATCGCGCAGGTGAAGATGTGCTGTTCATCGACAAAAATGCCCATCCGCGAGAGCTTCATGGCGACGTCGCGGCGGGTGCGCTGGCTGTTATTGGTGAGGAAGGTAAAGGGAATGCCGCGTTCAATCAGCATCGAGATGAATTGCTCCGCGCCGGGAACGATTTGACGCTCGCGATAGATCACACCATCCATGTCGATCAAAAAGCCGTGCTGGTTCATACAATCAATCCTTTCCGAGTGGCGAACCTTCTCGAGAAACGAATAACTCCAAGAAACGAACAACCGCGGACCGTGCGAAATGAGCGCGAGATTTTTTGGCAGCTATCGTGAATTCCAATTTTCGTTAGCCGCCTGGTTTCTCGCTCTTTCCGCCCGTGCCGCGGTGCATTGTTTCCAGAGAGTTTTTAGTTTCAGCGAATTAAGCGCTAAGCGTTGACTTCGCTGTTCCACAGCAAGGCAACTGACGTGCCACCTCGCTGGTAACTACCGAAAAACGCGTAAACAAGCTAAGGGAGGGAGTTCAGAGGGGAGATTTTCCCATAAAAACCTGCCAGTATTAGCAATTCCACTACTGTAAATGCCTCTCAACCACGCAAACATGCCGCGCGGCTGGTCAGCTCTGCGTGAGATTTGTCAGCCTTTCTCTTCAAGCTCACGAAAAGAAAAAATCTGCATTTCTGTAGTACCAATCTTACGGCGAGCTGCAGAATTCCGTTGTGCTACCGACTGGCGGGCAGGGTAATCAGCAAGGGCGGCGGTTATTGCTAAATCCTGTTCCTTGCAGAGCAAGGGGACTACTTTGGGTGGCGACGGGCAAGGTCGTACTGGCTACCGACGCGGAGAAGTTGATAGTCGCGTTCGCCGGCGGGTTGTCCCGTGCGGTAGTCGTAAAAATGGGCCCCGCCACTGCCAATCACCTGAGCCGTGAAGCCTTGAACAACGATCGCGGTGCCTTCGTCGAGCCCGATGCCCAGAAACTGCGGATAGTGGCGCATCAGAGCGGTCATGTCGCCGAGGCGTTTGCGCTGCGTGAAATGTTGATCGACGGCGACGCCGGGCAGAAAGCCCAGACCGCGCTCATAACCCTCGGCCATCATTTCGGTGTTGTCCAGCGCGCTGCCACGGGGCATGTATTGCCCCTGGATCGAAGCCCCGGCACTACTGCCGCCGATCACGCCGCCGCGAGCCAGCACGCCGCGAAAGAGCGCCTCGGCTTTCGTGCCCATGTACGTATCGACAAACCGCCACTGCCGGCCACCGCTGAACCACACGGCCTTGGTGGCTTCGATCGCGGCCGCGAACTCGGGCGATTCCACGTCAGCCCGGTCGCGGGCTCGCAACGAGCGGACATTGGTTGCGCCTGCTCGCGTCCAGACACGCGTGTCGCGGCTTTCGTCAGCCGGCAACGTGCCTTCGGCGGCAATGGGCAGTACGATGATCGGAGCAGCGGGGCCGCCGGCCAATTCGATGAATTTTTGCGTGACATCTTCCGGCATTTCGCCACCGCCATGAATGAGTAGCGTGCCGGAGGGCACATTGGGCATCGGGGCAACGACTGGCGGAAAGTTCGCAGCCGCTCGTTCCATGGCTGCGCGACAGAGCATCGTGAAATCGTGACTTCTGCCAGGTTTCAGCGAGATTTCCAGGAGCGTCCGGCCTGGGGATGCAGCGAGGAGAATCGTGACGCTGTCGTCGCCGAGTGCTTGCAGTCGGCGGCCATGCAGGGCTAGCGCGGCACGGGGGCCGAGATGAACAGCCAGACGGTCCGGTTGGCTCGCGCCGGCAGCGATTAGATCGCGGCGGCGGGTATCGTTCCAATCACCTGTTTGAACAATCAGGTGGGGCAGGCCGCGGAAGAGGCTGGCACCAGAAACCACAACGATTCGACCAGAGTCACCAGCGATTAGTTTTTCAAATTCAGGCTGCACATGTGGCAGGGAATCGCTCGCACACAACAGCACCGGCTGAGTCACACCGGCTGGATCAAACCAAGGAAAGCCCGCCGCCTCTTGGCCGTGGGCCGCAGACGCAAACGCTAGAACAGCAAGCAGAGGACAAAAAGCTAGGTTGCGCACGAGACAACGCTCCTAAGAACACGACGAACCAACTCGCCATTCGTTGCCAGTCTAACCAAAACCCTGCTCGCACTACTTTTTGTTTTGCGGCTTGCCCTTTGGCGGCGGGTTTTTCTTGTTGCCGGGAGGGTCGTTGCGGTCGCGGCTGTTGGCCTTGATGACGGCGTCGGCGTGGGCGATCGCGGCTCGTGCTGCCGCGGCGGCTTCCGTGGCGTTGCGAGCCTTCAAGTTGAGGCCAACGCGACCGGAAGACGCGCCGCGCGTGTCGTTTTCCGCGGCTTGCTCTTCGCGGCGAGCCTCGGCCAGCGCGTCGGAAGCGCCTTTCCAGTGTGCATCCGCTTGAAACAGCTCCGTACGAATTTTGGCGACCACGCTAGCCTTAATGGTGAACTCGGCCTTGATGACGAGATACTCGCTGCGGAGATCGAGGATGGCTTTTTTGCCGTCCACCATCTTGCTGCCAGTTAGGCCGGGAAGTTGGCTCTGTGACTTGGGCTCGGCCAGGATGCGGTTTTCCATTTCCGTCAGTGAGCGGCGGACGGTTTCCATCGCTTGAAACGCTGTCTGGTAGGGGGAGCCGGCCTCTTGTTCCTCCAAGATTTCAGCTTCGATTTCGGCCAATTCCTTGGCGGCTTGGCGGGTCGTGCTTTCCGCGTCACGAAGTTGATCCGCCTCGTTGCGAAGCTTGGCCAGCGCGGCGTCTAGCTTGGCTTGCGCACCTTCGCCGGTCGCTTCGGCTGCTTTCAACACTTGCTGGGCAGCATTTTTTTGCGATTGGGCCGCCTGAATTGCGGCCTGCTGCTGCCGCTCGCGAATGGCGGCATAGTTTTGTTGTTGCCTGGCGCGGCGGCGCTGTTCGGCTTTCCGTTGTTCGGCTGTTTTCTGCTCGGCCGAGGCCGAAATTACGACCATCATCACGACCAGAAGCGAGAGCAGCGACGTAGCTGACCAGACCGAAACGGACTCAAGTCTAAAATCGACGTATCGCCGCATAAAATGCCACTCCGCCGGGCTGCACGTTCCTGTCCTTATTGTTACAACGCCAAAACCGGACCGGTAGTACTTAGAAATCAGTGCCTATTCCGCTATAACGAGCCGCTATGTCGCTTTCTCTCGCCTTGCAACAGATTGAGTTCGCCCGCAACTACACGTTGAGCTTGCTGGCCGACATCGACGAAGGCGAGTGGTTTTGCCTGTCCGAAGGATGCCCCACGCATCTGGCCTGGCAGGTGGGACATTTGGCGATGGCCGAGTATGGGCTGTGCTTGTATCGCCAGCGCGGCCGGCAGCCGATCGATCGCGAGTTGATGCCAGGCGAATTTCGCAAGAAGTTCAGCCGGGGTAGCGCGGTCGAAAGCGATGCAGGCCAATACCCGTCCGCATCGGAAATCCGAGCGGTCTTCGACCGCGTGCATGCTCAAGTGCTGCAAGAGTCGCAATCGTTTGAGCCTCAGCAGTTGGCCGAGGCCGTGGACATGCCGTACGCCGTCGAAGCGACGAAGCTCGGCAGTCTCTACTTTTGTTCGCACCACGAAATGCTACACGCGGGGCAGATCGGATTGATCCGCCGATTGCTCGGCAAGCAACCGGTGCGGTGAGTTGACGAGTGGCGCTGCCAATCGCGCGACCGCGGAATTAGCGCGGATCGCGCGACGGTAACGATTTGCTACTACTTCTTTTTCTTGGCGGCTTTCTTCGCTGCCTTTTTCGGAGCTGGCTTCTTCGCGGCTTTCGCCGGAACTTTTTTGGCGGCCTTCTTCGCGCTCTTCGGCATGGCCTTAGCGACTTTCTTCGGAATCGCCGTGACGGTTTTCTTCATGCTGCCAGCAGCCTTTTTCGCGCTCTTCGGCATAGCCTTGGCGAGCTTGGGCGCGTTGGCTCCCGCGACTCCGCCGACCACCGCACCCACCGCAGTTCCGATTGGACCAACCAACGCACCGGCTGCGGTCCCGGCCGCTGCGCCTCCGACCATTCCGGCACCCGACAACGAACTGGATTGAGTCGCCGCTTTTACATCCGCCATAAAACGATTTCCTTTTTCCGCAATGAGGTGTGATTAAAGTGCGTCAGCATTGTGCGCCTCAAATTCTTTCACTGCAACTATTAGGCGGTTGAAATGTCGAGAGTACTCGATGGTCGTAATGTTGAAATGGCGTTGTCTGCTGAGGCCTATTCCGTGGAGAGTTCGCGACCTGGGCGAGCCGGGGAATGCGAGAGTAGCTTTGGATCGGCTGTTCTGATCTAAATTCGCAGGCGTTCGCGGGCGCGAGACTTGCTATAAACGGCCGTTGACCTTATGTTGTGCAACGCCGATCTGTGGGTAGATTGTTAGCCCGCAGGACGGGGTCGGCGGGGGAGTATTTGCCGCTAGGAGCCTGGAAATGGCTGGCGGCGGTAATTTGCCCAGCGTGTGGTGTGAGTTTTCCCAAGTGATGGTGGGCCGAGCCCACCCTA
>JANNTN010000917.1:0-2956 GCA_031394445.1 Anatilimnocola sp. | reverse complement strand
ATGTGAAAATTCTTGATCTGGTTGGTCGTGGTGGGATCGGCACCCGAAAAGACGGTGTGCAGGACGTCGTTGGTGTCTAAGAGGTCGATCTGCGAGACGAAGCCGTTGCCGTAGGACTCAGTGACGGTGACACCGGTGGCGCGGACCGGCGTGGTATAGCCGAGCGTGATGAATTCGTCGGATGAGTTTTGCGGATCGGGTGCCCAAGCGTTGTCGTCGAAACCGAAACGGGCGACATTGGGGGCACCGAGTGCTTGCACGGACTGACGGCCGCCCGTGCCGGAGCGCGAGCTGACGGCGATGACGGATGCGGCGTATTGATCGAGGAAGGGGGTTTGGCCGGCCAGGAGATTGATTGTGGCGCTGCCGCCGGCGGGAACGGTTGTGCGGTAGCCGGGCTGGCCGACGATGGCGACGGTGTAGGCACCGGGTGTCAGATTTTTGAAGGAGTAATAGCCGTTGGCGTCGGTCGTGGCGGCTCTTTCACTGGCGGAGCGTGAGCCGTTGCCGTCGAGATCGAGATAGACGGTGCGGTTGGGGAGGCCGGGATCGCCAGTGCTTTGCTGGTCGCCGTTTTGGTCGTGAAAGACACGGCCGCCGAGCGCGGCAGGGGCGTCGGCGGTGACATTCAAGATGAACGATTGGAGGGAAGATCCGCCGCTGCCGTCGGTGACTTTCAGGGTGATGGGATAGTTGCCGGAGAGGCCGCCGGGGGTGACGCGGTCAGTAAAAATCTCTCGCATGCGGCGGCCGGCGTAGGGAGCTACGAGAGTGCCGTCGCTTTTGTTGCCTGTCGAATCGAGGGCGAGTGGCCCTTCGAGCTCGTTGAACTGCCAATCGCCGACGAGGCCGGGCGCGGCGGGGCCGACGCGGCGGAATTCGTCGGAGATTTGCTGCGCGGTGAGCGTGCGATTGAAAAAGCGGACGGAATCGAGCTGGCCGGCGAGCCCTTGTTCGCGGTTTCCGTCGCTGTTGCTGTTGCCGATGGTGAGGAATGTTTCGGCCGGGCCGGGGAGGCCGACGGAGCTGGACCCTCCTTCGAGGACGCCGTTGATATAGAGCCGCGTGTCGCCCTCTAACGTATAGGTGGCGGCGACGTGATACCACTGATTGCGCTGGATGATCGTGGTGGAAACGGCGAGGCGGCCGAAGGCGTCGAAGACGAATCTCGGTTCACCGAGAAACTCACGGCCGATCAGTTTGAGGTGCCGCTGCTCGGTCGTCGATCCGATGAGGAAGGCATTCTTGCCGGTTTCGACGGGTGTTTGATCGAATTTGACCCAGACGGCGTAACTGGATTGGGTGGTGACGTTCAACGAGGGGGTAGCGCCGACGACGAGCATGTCGTCGATGCCGTTGAAGGTGAGGCCGCGGCCGACGGGCTCGCCCCAGGAAATGTCGCCGGTGTTGGCGTTGATGGCCATGCCTTCAGGTGCATCGACGAGTTCGTAGCGGAGCGGGTCTTGGTCGCTGTCTGCGGCGCGGGCGGAATAGTGGTAGTCGGTGGTGGAAGTGGTGGTCGCGACCGGCTGCGTGACGAAAATTGGATCGTCGTTGCCGAACTGGCTGCGGACTTCGACGAGATAGGACTGGGTGGTGCTGCCGCCGCGGCCGTCGGTGGCGCGGACGGTGACGGGATGGGTGCCGACCTGGTCGGGGGTGGCGAACCAGGTGATTTGGCCCGTGGGGCCGATGCTCATGCCGGCGGGAGCGGTGGTGAGCTCGAGCGTGACGGGGTCGCCATCGGGGTCGGTGGTGGTTACCTGGTATTCGTATTTCTGAGCCGGGTCGAACCGGCTGACGATGACGGTGGTGGTGTCGCTGTCGGCATTGGCGGTGACGATGTCGAGGGCACCGTCACCGTTCATATCGGCGAGGGTGACGTCGGTGGGGGCGTGGTCGAAGCTGATGGGCTGTGGGCGGGTGAATTTGGCGGTGCCGAGGCCGGTGTAGAGGCTGACGCGGCGTTCGTCGGGGTTCGTCACAACGAGATCGGGCCGGCCGTCGCCGGTGAGGTCGCCGAGGGCGAGACCGCCGACGCTGGCACCGGCGAGGATGGGAATTTCGGGCAGGAAGGTGTTCGTGCCCTGGTTCAAGAGCGTGACGAAGGAGTCGGCGGTGGTGCTGCCGGCGATGATGTCGGCAAGGCCGTCGCCGTTCACGTCGCCGGTGGCGATCAGATCGGGTTTGAGGCCGATGGCGATTTCAACGCCGGCGGCGAATTGGCCGTTGCCGAGATTGCGGAAGTAGGAAATCGACGTTTCGTCGCTGTTGGCGACGACGAGATCGGGGAGCAAGTCGTCGTTGAGATTGCGAATGGAAACAGCGGCGGGGCGCTGGCCGGTGAGCAGATCGGTGCGCGTGAAGGCACCGGTGCCGTCGTTTTTCAGGATCGAGACGGTGTTGGCGGCGCGGTTGACTGAGATGATGTCTTGGTCGTTGTCGTTATCGAGATCGAACATCGATACGGCGACGGGGCCGCGGCCGACGATGAGGTCGAGCTGGCGATCCAAACCGCCGGCACCATCGCCGAGGAGCGGCGTGAGATGGCCTAGCCCATAGTCGGCGGTGATGGCGTCTTGTTTGCCGTCGCCGTTGATGTCGCCCGTGGCGACGGCTTGGATGCCGGGGCGGCGGCTGAGGTAGATGTTGGACGCACGAGGGCTGCCGGAATCGTTTCCGCTGCGGTGGACAACGTCATCAATGCCGTCTCCATCGACATCGGCGGCGTCGAGCATTGTTTGGGAACCGTAAGCCGGGGTGTAGTATTGCGCGCGGCCAAAAGTGCCGTCGCCATTACCGAGGAGGAATGTGGGGGCGTAGAACGAGTTGGTGAAGCCGAGATCGGGGATGCCGTCGCCGTTGAAATCGCCGACGGTGACATCATCGACACCGTGGTTGAGGCGCTGGGCGGGTCCGAAGGTGCCGTCGCCGTTGCCGAGCATCGTGTACGAGA
>JANNTN010000905.1:0-15442 GCA_031394445.1 Anatilimnocola sp. | reverse complement strand
CTTGACCACCGTGCAAAGCGTCGGGGCCGTCCATGTTTATGACCTGCGCACGGGACAACACGTCAAGACGCTCTTCAGTCCCGCACCGGTAGCGAACACCGGCAAATTCGGCTCATCCCTGGCCACCTTCAACGGCCACATCCTGGTCGGTGCGCCGGGAGAAAAGGTTCCCATCACCGGCACTCCCGCCGGCATGGTCTATCAGTTCCACGGAGAAACGGGCAAGCGGCTCCGCGACATCCCCCATCCGGAACCAATGTTAGGCGATGAGTTCGGTCACGCGATTGCAGTCAGCGGCCAAACCATCATCATCAGCGCTCCTCTGCGCGCCGTGAATTCTCAGCTCTTTGTGGGAAAGGTCTATACGTTTGATGGCCAGACGGGCCAGGAGCTCGCTCGAATCGACAATCCCGCTCCAGACTCGTCGGTTGCGCCAGCCATTCAAGGCTACGACCGCTTCGGTTACTCACTCGCAGTTCATGGCAAAGAATTGGCCATCGGCTCGCCAGGCTTCCATCCAGAAATTACTCCCGGCCAAGTTCACATCATTAACCTGGATTCGCGCGTCCCGGTCTCCGTCCCCTATGCCACGCTGCTCCCACTCGGTGAATTGGCCGTTAACGGCGATTCCTTCGGCGACTCGTTGGTCTGGATCGGCGACAACCTCCTCGTCGGAGCTCCGCGTCATGTCTTCCCACAGCCGCAGTTCGGTAGCGTATTCCTGATCGACGTCCAGTCGATGTCTCTCGTCCATCGCTATGACGGGATTCGTACGCAAGAGCAAGCCGGCGATGCGGTCGGCTTGCTCGGCACGCACGTTATCATCGGCGCTCCGCAAAGCAGCCGGGACGCCAACGTCGCCGGCGCGGGGCTGATGTTTGAGGGAATCGAGCTTTCCAACCTCGAAGCCCTAGCCCAAGTGCAGTCGCTGCGGCGGCTGAGTCTCTCCGGCAACCAAATCAACGACATCTCGCCGCTGCTGAACTTGCCCTATCTGGAGCATCTCTATCTCCACGACAACCGCATCGACGATATCGCATCGCTCGCCGGTCACCGGCTGATCGATAACGGGGATCCAGGGTACGCCGAAAGCGCCGCCGGCTGGATCGGTAATGTGAACCCCGTAACAGCCGCCTTGGAAGAGGATTACCGGTTCCTACCGACTTCCACAACTGCCAACGTCGCCTCTTGGTCCTTTGCCAACCTGCCTGCCGGCAATTACGAAGTGCTCGCCACGTGGCCCGCCGATGAGTTTCGCAGCCGCAACGCCAGGTACTCGCTGTTCGCCATCTGTGGCGACACGCAATCGCTCGCCAGCCCGCCAGTGGTCGATCAGCGGCTGGCTCCATCCGGTACCGTCATTGCCGGTCGCTCCTGGCACAGCCTGGGCACCGTGCAAGTTTCTGGCAGTGGACTGTGTGTCGCGCTGTCGTCGTCGTCCGATGGATTCGTCGCGGCAGACGCCATCCTGCTGCGGGCCGTTGATACAGCGATCGTTGGCGGCCAAGTGCCCGCCCTCCCCAGCACGCTCCAAACACTGACACTCAATGCCAATCCTCTCGACAACCGCGCGCATACCATTTTCATTCCTGAGCTTCTGGCGGATGGAGTGAGTGTCTCGTTCGACGCCAATGCGGCGCCAGTTTTGCCCGCGATCGGTCCGCTTGCGGTCAAAGGCGGCGCGATCATCGACCCGCTGCAAATCCAGACGCCCACGCCGGCGCTCCAATTCGTCCGCGATGCCGTCGAGGCCAATCTTGATATTGTCGATTTACCGAACGCCGTCCTAAACAATCGCACCAATATCACCGTCGAATTCTGGCTCAACACCACGGAAACCGGCGCACAAGCCATCCTCAGCGGCGCAAAAAGCGATGCGGAGGACAATGAGTTCCTCATCTATCTCGCCAATAGCCAGTCGCTGCAAGTTTTCAATCACCACACGCAATCCGAGACGTGGAACATCACGGACAGCCATATCGCCGACGGCAAATGGCACCACTTTGCGATCGTGCGCGATGCCACGCTCGATCAGCTCCAGGTCTATATCGATGGTGTGCCGCAAGGCATCCGCACGGGAACCTACGGCGCGCTGAGCATCGCCAACTTGGTCCTGGGCCAAGAGCAGGATGTGGTCGGCCCGCCATTCGCCCCCAGTCAGGCATTGAATGGCCGCCTCGCGGATGTAGTCGTCTGGAACGTGGCCCGTTCCGGCAATCAGGTCCATCGCGATCGCGCCGGTTTGTTCACGGCCAGCACTGCGGGCATCGTCGGTTATTGGCGATTTGCCGAGGGTAGCGGCGCGACCGCGCTCGACAGTTCGTCCAATGCTCATCATGGCAGCTTGGGCGGCGGTGTGGCCGCCAGGCAGCCCCAGCGCGTCAATGATTTGTCGCTCAGCCGGGCCAAAGCGAGATTCGACGCCGATGGCGATCCTCTCTTTTTCAGCGTTACTACGGATCATCCCGGTGCGCTGCAAATCACAAGCAACGACGGTTTGTTCAGCATCGACGGCTCCAATTTCAACAACACGGCGCAGATCACGTTCACGGCGAGCGACGGCTCGACGGGGCCCGGCGATTGGCGCGGCCGCTCCGATTCGGTTACGTTCGACCTCACGATTGATGCCGGCGCGCTCTACGGCACTACTTGGGAAGATCAGAACTCCGACGGCATTCGCCAATCGTCAGAAGGCGCGGTCGAAGGGATCAAGGTCTTCATCGATACGAACGGCAATCGCTTGCACGAGGTGTCAGAGCCCTTCACCTATACCGACGCGAATGGCGACTACGCCCTCCGCGGCCTGGAGGCCAGCAACACCTATTCCGTGGGCATCGCTCCTCCGCCGCGTGCCAATTCGACCTGGCCGCAATTGCAGCCTATCAACGGCGGATTTGAGTCCACGCCCCTCCTCGGCTGGGAGAGCATCGGTGCCGCTGCGAAAGATACCGGCTCGCTTGGCATCACTCCGCCCACCGGCGCTGCCCAGGCGCGTATCGATAACCTCGCCAATGGCGCGCTCACAGCGGTTACGCCGGCTGCGGCGGTCGAACAGTTTCTGGAACTCCCGGCTGGCTCACTCAGTGTCATGGAACAGCAGGCCATGACGCATGGTTCGGCCATCAAGCAAATCGTCTCGGTGGAAGCGGGCGCGATGCTGAGCTTCGACTGGATGTTCATGACATCGGAAGTGGTCTCATTCGTTCCCGACGCTGCTTTTGTGGCCATTGACGACAACGTAAACATCATCGCCAATTTCACAACGACCTTTGCTACTGGTGTTACACTCCCGCCCCCCTACACGCGCCGCACGAATTTTCAGAATTTCATATTCGAGTTCGACACAGCGGGCATCTATACCATTGCCTTCGGCGTGATGGGCAATGCGTCGAACAATTCGCTGCTCTTCCTCGACAATGTTCAACTGACCGGCGGCGTCACCTTCCACGTGGCCCAAGTGGGGCCGTTCGACGCCATCACCGGGCTCGATTTTGGCTTGCAGAGCCTGAATCAGTCTCCGGTCGTCAATGATCAGTCTCTCTCGATTGCAGAAGGCAGCTTGCCTGCCGCCGTAGTCGGCAGCGTGACGGCTACGGATTCAGATGTTGGCGATAGTCGGAGCTTTGAAATCATTGGCGGCAGCGGCCAATCGAAATTCATGATTTCCGGTGCTGGACAAATCAGGGTCAGCTCCGGAGCCGTGCTAGATTTTGAGTCCGTGGCCAGTTACTCCTTGACCGTCCGCGTCACCGACGGATCGAACGCCTCCGATACAGCCAACATCACCATCAACCTGGCCGACGTCAACGAGCAACCGTCGCTTGCGGGCGAAACCTTCAGCATCTCCGAAAACGCTCCCCTGGGCACGCTCGTGGGCACGCTTCAGGCGACCGACCCAGACAATGGCGAGAGATTCACCTCCAGCATCAACGGCGGCTCTGGCAGCTCGGCTTTCGCCATCGATCCAACCACCGGCGCAATTACCGTCCTCGACCCGAGCCTTCTGAATTATGAAACGACGACGCAGTTCCGCTTGGATGTTCGCGTGACCGACAGCGGCAACTTGTTCGATGAAAGCAAGATCTTCATCGATCTGCTGAATGTCAATGAGCCGCCAAGTCTGAGAGCGCTATCACTGACGGTGAACGAAAACAGTCCCGCAGGCACACTCTTAGGCACGGCAACCGCCACCGATGTGGACGCGGACGAGTCGCTGGCTTTTAGCATTATCGGCGGCACAGGTTCGGCATTGTTCACGATCGACAGTCTGACCGGACAAATCACCGTGGCCGCCGGTGCTCTGCTCGACCATGAATCCATTTCGCAGTACACGCTAGAAATTCAAGTCGCTGACAGCAGCCTCGCAACACACTCGCTCATCGTTCCCGTCCAGCTTAATAACGTCAACGAGCAGCCTCGACTCTCCCCCGCCTCGTTCAACATTTTGGAAAACACAGCCACGGGCGCGACGGTTGGCGGCCTCTCTGCCGCCGATCCCGACGCCGGCACAACTCTCGCCTTCAGCGTTCTGGGCGGCAGCGGGGCTACGGCGTTCGCCGTTGACCCCAATTCGGGCCGAATCACGGTTGCCGATCCCGCTCAGTTGGATTTTGAGACGGTTCAGATCCTAACCCTCATCGTTCAGGTTTCCGACGGCGGCCTGAGCGATATTCAGACCATTACATTCGAGTTGCAGGATCGGAGCGAAGCCCCGCGCATCGACGATCAGTCGTTCCAGATCGCCGAAAATGCCGCCGCGAGCGCTCTTGTCGGTTCGCTCGCGGCTGCCGATCCCGACAACGGCGACGCACTCTCATTCGCCGTTCTCGGGGGCACCGGTGCCTCGGTGTTCTCCGTCGATCCTTTCAGCGGCGTAATTTCGCTCGCACCCGGAGCACTCCTCAATTTCGAATTCCAACAGACGTTTACTCTCCAGGTTCAGGTGCTCGACAGTGGCAGTTTGGCCGATTCAGCCCTGATCACGATCAACATCGTTAACGTCAACGAGCCTCCTCAAATCGACAACGCCACTTTCGGCTTGCTAGAACATAGTCCCAGCGGTGCTCTCATCGGCCGCATCACGGCCAGTGACCTCGATGCGGGCGAGCAGTTCTCCTTCTCGATCGTCGGCGGCAGTCCGATCTTCGCCATCGATAGTCAAACCGGTCGAATTACGCTTTCCGATGCCTCGCTTCTCGGCGACGTCGGTTCGAGCTATTTACTCCTTGTTCAAGTCGCCGATCGTGGCGGATTGACCAGCCTGGGCTTGGTTACCATCACCGTCTTAAACGCCAACGACCCTCCCGATACCGTCGAACAGTCGTTCTCCGTGATGGAAAACAGCCCGGCTGGCACCGTGGTCGGCGCGTTTGTGGCATTTGACATCGATCCCGCCGATGTACTGGCCTACACCGCAATCGGCGGCTCGGGTGCCGCCGTCTTTGGCATCGATCCCCAGAGCGGCCAGATTTTTGTGGTCAATCCCTATCAACTCGATTTCGAATCGCTCACCAGCTTGTTGCTCGAAATCGCAGTCACCGACGCCGGCGGATTGACCGCCATATCGACAGTCGCGATCGATGTGAGCGATGTGAACGAGCCGCCTCAAGTTCAAGATCAGTCGTTCAACGTCGTGGAGAACAGCGCCCAGGCAACCTTGGTGGGAGTATTCGCCGCCCTGGACCCAGACAGTGGCGATGCTCTGAAATATTCGATCGCCGCGGGAAACACCGGACAAGCCTTCTCCATTGGCCTATCCACCGGCGTGATTACCGTGAATCAGCAGTCCGCGCTCGATTTCGAGACACAGCCCACGTTCGTCCTGACGATTAATGTTACTGACGCAAGTGGTGCCATCAGCATCAGCACTGCGACCATCAATCTGCTCGATGCCAACGAGACGCCTGACAATACCCCGCCGACGGCCAACATCGTTGATGTTGCACCCGATCCGCGGAACACGCCGGCGGGTGTTGTCTCAATTGCCTTCAGCGAGCCAGTCACCGGGCTCGACTTGGCCGACTTCGCGCTCACCCGCAATGGCATTTCCGTCTCGCTGGTCGGAGTAGCGCTCAGCGGCAGCGGCTCGGCTTACACGCTGGATCTCACCAGCGTGACCGCCAGCGGCCACATCTATGTGCTGACATTAGTCGCTGCCAACTCCGGAATTATCGATCTCGCCGGCAACCCGCTGCAGAACAACGCCGTGGACGTATGGAGGTTCGACCCTTATTACAACCAACGGAATCCACTGGATGTAACGGGTGATGGTTTCGTTGCGGCGGACGATGTTGTGGCCATCATTAACTACATCAATGCCGGCCGCCCATCGCAAGTGCCGCCGAATGCCAGTCCCAATGGACCCTATTACGACCCCACGGGAGACGGCGTCATTGCGGCTGACGACGTACTCAAGATCATCAACTTCATCAACGCCAATCCCGGCGAATCAGAAGCGCCTGACAATCCGCCAGCACCGACTACAGCCGTCCCATCCGATCTAATGGATCTACTTGCCGCCGACATTGCCACAGCACAGCTCAAACGCCGCCGTGCTACGAGCTAGGAGCGTATCTGTTGGAAACATGACCTTATCGGTTGTGGCTGACCGTATGGCCAGGCGAGGTTGCAGTCTAATGCGACCGAAGTTCTCAACCGGCGCATAAAAAGCCCCACCGGGAACTACAACCAGTAGGGCAATAACGGGGCGTCACTAAAAAACCCGCTGCCCTCTAGGACGAATCGTTGCACGTATGTCACGTCCATTGCTGGCGGGGCTTGGACGGGGGCCGATAGAATTGGCGGCTTTGCCTGGTTGGCTTTCAGTTACACTTGTCTGAAAGATCCACGAAAGTAACGTGGGTTTGCAAAGTCGAACATTCCGGACGATTCCCATGCAAAAACGACCTCGCCGCCATTTCTTACTGGCCGTTGGAGCAAGCATCGGGGCGGCCGGTGCTTGGGCGATCTGCGGCGCTGACCGACCGTGGCCAGGCACTAACCGCACCATCACGCGCTGTGGCTTCGCGCTCGGCACGGAAGTTCGCATCATGGTGGTACATGATTCGCCCCAGGTTGCCGAACAAGCAATTGCGGCGGCGTTTGAAGAGTTGTCGCTGGTCGAACGGCTGATGAGCATTTATCGGCCAGACAGTCAGATCAGCCGGCTGAACACCACGCGCTCGTTATCGCCGCCGCATCCTTACGTGGTGGAAGTCTTGCGGCATTCCCAACAAGTTTCGGCGCTGTCTCGTGGTGCTTTTGACGTAACAGTGCAGCCGCTCTGGGAGGTGTTTTCCGCGGCGGCCAAGGCGCAACAAATACCGAGCCAGTCCGAGGTTGACGCAGCCCGCGCTCGCGTGGACTGGCGGCAACTCACCGTGAACGAGGGTCTGGTCCAACTCGATAAACCGGGAATGCAGATCACCCTCAACGGTATTGCGCAGGGTTTTGCCGCCGATCGCGTGGTCGCCGCCTTGCGAGCCGGCGGTGTTGAGCACGCCTTGGTCGATGCGGGAGAAATGCAGCCTCTCGGCCACTCGCCGCGCGGCAAGCCCTGGCGAGTAGGCATCCAGCATCCGCGACGCCCCGACGCTTACATTGCCCTGGCCGATTTGAAGGGGCGAGCCTTGGCGACTTCCGGCGACTATGCGACGCCATTTTCCCGCGATAGCCGCCACCATCATATTTTCGATCCCCAGACGGGCTACTCTCCCGCCGAGTTGGCAAGTGTATCGATTGTTGCTCCCACCGCCATGGCTGCCGATGCACTCTCAACAGCGTGCTTTGTGTTGGGGCCAGAGCGGTCGCTGGAAATGATCGCGAAGCTGGCCGACGTCGATGCCTATTTAGTGCTCAAGGACGGCGAAACCCTCGCCACCCCCGGCTTCCCCTTTAGTGAAAGCGAGGATGCGTAATGCCTGCTCCTCAAACTTTCACCACATCACCTGTACTACAACAATCATTCCGATTCTCTGAACTCAGCGCAAATTTCCGCCTCCTTCGTTCCCTCTTTGCTTCCTTTGCTTGCTTCTGTTCAAAAAATCCGTGTCATCCGCGTTCATCCGCGGATAACTTCTGTCTGATTCGTTTAATTCGTTCGATTCATGGTTTCTTATTGCTGCTGGCTCCGGCTTCGCCGGGCCGTGTTCATCCGTGGCTACATCTCTCCCCTTTTTCGTGTAGTTCGTGTTTTTCGTGGTTTCTTCCCGCCTCTCAGTTCCAGCTCCATCGGGCTGTGCTCGTCGCGATCGCCGTCCTACTCGGCGCGGTCCAAACAGCCCACGGCGCAACGATCGAATATCTCGACGGCACCCGCTTTGAATGCAAAGTGCTCTCGAAGGACGACACCAACGTCATCGTCGAGGTTGTCTCCGCCGGCATGACCGTCAAGCGCACGATCCCGCTCGCGAAGGTCCACAAAGTAATCATCAACGACAAGACGTATGTAATTAACGAGCGCGCAGCCGCATCAGCCGACGGCACAGCGAAGGACAAAGGTAAACCTGCGGCCGATGAGCCAGCAGCAGGAAAAATTCCCCGGCGGACGAAAACCGAAATCGAGGCGCTGATTAACGAACTTGGCCGCAAGCCGCCCGACTGGTTTGAATCGACTCCGCTCAACTATCCTGAGTCGCTCGATCTCGAATGGCCAATTGGCGCGCCCGGCGGCGGTTGGAATAACCAAAAGAACGTGGGCCAATACATTTGGGACGTTGTGAATCCCAACCCCTCGAAGTGGCGCGAGGGAATTCGGCTGCTGCATCATTTGCTCACGCTGCACAAGGACGATCGCGAAAAGCGGGAGCGTGACATGGAGGCCCTGGGGCGGATGTATTACGTCCTGCATCAAGACCACGCCCGGGCCGCATTTTGGTGGCGGCAAGCCGGTGTAGAAAAAACGCAGACCCCGCCGACGCTCATGGTCCATCTGGCGGAGTGCTATTGGCGGCTGGGCAACAAGCTGATGGCCGTCGAGCACCTGAAAAAAATTCGCTCCGTCCCCTACGACGCGATTAAATTGTGGGCCGACATGGGCGAAATCCAGCAATCGCTCACCATCGTCGATCAGGCCCTCAAAAGCCCCAACGGCCAGCTCCATTTCACCTATCTCTACGCGGCCGATGCCTGCCGCGTCGCGGGAAAATACAAAGAAGCCATCGGCTATTACGAAAAAGTGCTCGCAGTGCCCAGCCCCGACAAAGACAAAGGCCAGATCGCGCGATGCCACGATCGAGCACAGGCCAGTCTCGAAGCGCTCAAATTATTTGAGCTGTCTGACATCAAGAAAGTGGCGGATGGCACCTACGAGAGTGAATCGATTGGCTACGAAGGGCCCGTTCGCGTCGAAGTCGTGGTGCAAGCCGGCCGCATCGAATCGGTCCGCGTGGTTCAGCACCGCGAAAAGCAGTTCTACTCCGCGATCACCGACACGACGGCTAAAATCATCGCCAAACAAGGCGTCAAGGGAATCGACGCCACGAGCAGCGCCACCATCACCAGTGAAGCAATCATCAACGCCACCGCCAAAGCACTCGCCAGCGGAGCCAAGTGAAGTGTCGGCTTTCGCTCCGCGAAAGCACGCCCTTCGCAGCCGCGTAGCGGCGACCTTTGAATAGCCGGGGGTGGAGCGCAGCGGAACCCCCGGACACAATACAAAGAATCTCGCGCAACCGCGTAGCGGCGGCACACGCACCTTTTCATTCACGATACCGTAGTATTTGAGCGACCAAAGGCCCGCCGGCGAAACGCAGGGATACCATGCGACTTGACGTATTCTTGCCCTTCCTGAAAAAGCCCAAGCAGCGAGCAGCCCCACCGGCGGAGCCACGGCTGCTGCTCGCTGCGAAACGCTGGCTACCGGCTCGTTGGTTTGCCGATCGCACCACGGGCAAACCCGGCCTGGCCCGGCAATGGCTGAAACGACTGGGCCCATCCTGGCTCAGCTCGCCCGTGCGTCGCATTGCGCAAGCCGCCTGTTTCATCTTGTTCTTATGGCTGTTCTTCTATGTCTGCTATCCCTACGACGCGCGCCCAGCACAAGTCTGGCGCGGGTTGCGTATCACCAAGCTCAGCGAACAAAACCAGATCACCCTCGTTCATCCAGAGGCCATTCCGCCACGACTGAAAACCGGGCGGACGTTTCACGCGGCGCAAGATTCGGGCCTCAGCCCACTCCCCCTCGGCTCGATCCAGGTCGTCTCGCGCGACAAGAATCAATTGATCGTCCAACCTGGGCTCGATTTTCCGGCGGACAAACTCGAAGAGCTCCGATTCGATGCCAGCGGCCAGTGGGCGTTGTCGCAGCAGCCGTTGGATGCCTGGCCGAGCCACTACACCGACAATCTGGCGCAGAAAGAGCGGCTCCCCGCGGAAAGCCTGTTGGTCATCGATCCTTTGGTGGCGATTTCGACGGCAATCGCCTCGCGCACCTGGGTTTGGTCGCTAGTCTTCGCGGCGGGCATTCTGTTGGCGGCCGTTTTTGTTCCTCGCGGTTTTTGCGGCTGGATCTGCCCGTTGGGAACACTGATCGATCTCTTCGATTGGGCGATTGGCCGGCACGTTTCGCGGTGGCGCGTGCCCGACGATGGTTGGTGGGTCCACATCAAGTACTACCTGCTCGTTGGCGTGCTGGTTTGCTCGCTGCTGGGAGTGCTCGTCTCGGGCTTCGTCGCGGCGATTCCCGTCCTGACCCGCGGCATGCTGTTTCTCTTCGACCCCTTTCAGGTTGCGTATGCTCGCGGCTGGCACAATGTGCCCCCCATGAACGCCGGGCATTTCCTGTCGATCGGTTTATTTTTGCTCGTGCTGGGCCTCGGTTTTTTCAAGCCCCGCTTCTGGTGCAAATATGTCTGCCCCAGCGGTGCGGTCTTCTCGCTCGGCAATCTCTTCCGCGTCAGCGAGCGCAAAGTCGAAGACACCTGCATCAATTGCAACAAGTGCGTCGAGATTTGCCCGTTCGACGCCATCAAGCCCGATTTCACGACTCGCACCACCGATTGCACCTTGTGCCAAACGTGCGGCGGCGTCTGCCCCACGCACGCCATCAAGTTTGTCGAGCGCTGGAATTCCGTCGCACTAAAAATCGAAAACGATCCCCCAACCCATGAAACGTCGCTCGGCCGGCGCGGGTTCTTATCGCTCGCCGCCGGTTCGGCAGCCGCAGTTGTCGGAGCGGCCGGCGCTACAGCCGCGACAAAAATATTCGGCGCGCGATTGGGTGACTCCAGCCAGCCTTTGCCGGTTCGGCCGCCGGGCAGCTTGCCAGAGCCGGAGTTTTTGACTGCCTGCATTCGTTGTGGGGAGTGTTTCAAAGCCTGCCCCAACAACGTGCTCCAGCCGCTCGGCTTTGAGCAAGGACTGGAAGGGTTGTGGACGCCAGCAGTGAATGCCGATTGGGCCGGCTGCGAATCGAGCTGCAATGCATGCGGTCAGGTTTGTCCTACGGGTGCCATCCGCGCATTGCCGCTGGCCGAAAAGCAGGTCGCCCGCATGGGTCTGGCAATCGTTAACACTCAGACCTGCCTCCCATTTGCCCAGAAAGAAGCCTGCCAACTCTGCGTCGATGAGTGCGTGAGCGCGGGCTACAACGCAATCGAGTTTACTCGCGTCGGCACGCAGGCCGACGCCGATGGCAACCCGCTCGAGGGATCCGGCTTTCTCGCCCCCGTCGTCCTCGCCGACAAATGCGTCGGCTGCGGCCTCTGCCAAACGCGCTGTTACGGCATCAACGCCGCCGCCAAGCACCTGCTCACCGAATCGGCCATCGTCATCGCCGCCGGCCCCGGCAAAGAAGACCGCCTCCTCCGCGGCTCCTACCTCGCCCTCCGCCAGCAAGAAGCCGCCGCCCGCCACCAACAAACCCCCCCCAATCCCACCACCCCCAGCGACAACCACCCCGACATACACAATAATTAGCCGCAGATAAAAACAAACTCGTTGTGCCGTAGCAGAATTTGTGAGAATTCATTCTGCAAACATTCCAATTCTTCGTCTCATTCCTAGGCCGCATTATCTCTTTGCATTTATCCGTAAAAATCTGTGTTTCATCCGTGGCTCCTGCCTCTGCCCTTTCGTGTCATTCGTGTCATTCGTGTATTTCGTGGTTCACTCCTCTTCGATCATCACCTTCGGCCACGCCATGTCATCCGCGTTCATCCGCGGCTAACTCCTGTCTGATTCGTTTAATTCGTTCGATTCGTGGTTGCTTCCTGCCTTGTCACAAAACCAGATTGGAACTCACCCGCCCATCTGCTCTACTAATACCGGCGTCGCCTCCCTCTCTCTCGGCTCTCTCTGGAGCGTAATCATGGCTGGCCCGAATCGTCGCGCGTTTTTGGAATCGGTCGGTTCTGGAATGTTGATCGCTGGGCTGGGCAGCAGCTTGGCACAAGAATTGGGACTGGGTGGAGCTCTGGCCGCGGAGGCAGCCCCGGAACTCTCCTTCGGGCCGTACGACGCGCTCATCGATCTGATGCAGAGCACACCACCAGAAAAGCTCCAAGCGGTGCTCGTGGAGAAACTGCGGCGCGGCGAGGCCGATCTGAAACAACTCACGGCTGCGGGAGCACTGGCAAACGCAGAGGCTTTCGGCGGAGAAGACTACACGGGCTTCCACACGGCAATGGCAATGCTGCCAGCGCTGAACATGGTCGGCCTGTTGCCAAGCCAGCGTCAGCCATTGCCCATTCTGAAAGTCATCTATCGCAATTCGGCTCAGATTCAGACGCTCGGCGGACCATCGAAGAAAACGCTCCGGCAAATGCATGCCGCTGAAGAAGCGACGGTCGAAAATCGGGCGATTGCGATTCGCGATGCCTGCCGCGGCGGCGACGTAGAACAGGCAGAACGACTCTTTGCGCCGTTGGCCAAGGCCCCGCTCGACGACGCCTTCAACACGCTCCAGCCCGTGATGCAGGACGACATCAACGTGCATCGGTTCGTCTTTGCCCACCGCACCCGCGGCCTGGCGGAACTACTGGGCCAGGACCATGCCTACACGATCTTGCGGCAGTGTGTCCACTTCTCGTGCAATCACGAGCAGGACCGCCTTGGCCGCAAAGGTGCCGAGACGCCGATCCGCGCATTGATGCCCAAGCTCATCGACCAATACAAACTGGCCGCACCTACATTCGGCACGCGCGATCCCGGCGACGGGCCTGTCGAAGAATTGGCCCGCACCATCTATCAAGGGCCTGCCCCGCGCTCGGCGGAAGCAGCCGCGGCCGCGCTCGCCGAAGGGATCAGCCCCGAGGTCGTCGGCGAAGCGATTTCGCTCGCGTCGAACATGCTCGTCCTCAAGCAAGGGCCCGACCAATGGCGAACGCACGGCGATTCGCCCGGCGTTCACTCGTCGGACGCGACCAATGCCTTCCGCAACATGGCCCGCGTCTGCCGGCCGCAATACGCGGCCAGTGGCTTGGTCGTCGCCGCCTATCACGTCGCCGCGCACAAGCCCTTCAGCACCGACGCCTACCCCATCGCCGGCCATCGCGCGACGATCAAGACGACCGACGCCGCGAAGTTGCTCGACGAAGCCGAAGACGCCATTCGCAACAACAATCAAGGCCGCGCCGCCGCCGCCATCGCCATTTATGGCGAAAACGGGCACACGCCAGAAGCCGTGTTCGACCGCCTGCTGAAACACACCATCAGCGAAGACGGTCGTCTGCACGGCGAAAAATTCTTCCATACCGCACAGGAAGAATTCCGCACCACCCGCCCCGCCTTCCGCTGGCGACACCTCATCGGCCTCGCCCGCGTCACCGCCAGCGCCTTCGGCTACGACCGCAACGACAAATACGGCGGCCGCGCCCCCGGCTACGAACACGCCTGCGGGCTACTATCAATTCCCACTTAGCCGGGACCAAATTTGGTCCCGGTCGGCGTCCAGACGCCTGCTTTTCGAGAGCAAGAAAGCGGAACGGTCCAGCCAGCCCGCCCTACAACAGCTTGCGAATGACGGTTTGGAGAATGCCACCGTTCTTGTAGTAGTCGAGCTCGACCGGTGTGTCGATGCGGACGGCAGCTTGGAAAGTTTTCAAAACTCCATCGGGGGCGGTGGCTTGCACGGTGATCTCGGAGCGAGGTTTGAGCGAGTCGCTCAAGCCGACGATTTCAAATGTTTCCTCACCGCTGAGACCCAGCGTTTTCCAAGTCTCTCCCGCGAGAAATTGCAACGGCAGCACACCCATCAGCACCAAGTTACTGCGATGGATTCGCTCAAAGCTCTGGGCAATGACCGCCCGGACACCGAGCAGATACGTTCCTTTCGCCGCCCAGTCGCGCGAGGAGCCAGTGCCATATTCCGCGCCGGCGAGAATCACCGTCGGCACATGGGCCGACCGATATTTCATCGCCGCGTCGTAAATCGAAAGCACCTTGCCAATGTCAGCATCCTCATCGCGTTGCACCGGCGGCGTGCTCGGCCGGGAAACATCACCAGCCGGCGGCAGCGAGCCGCCACCTTCGCCGCTCATCCGAGCAGCCGCGAGCGGCACGGCGGGAGACGTTTGCGTGGTGACGCTGGGGGCCGTGGTGGGAATTCCCTGGCTGGAGCTTTGGACTTCTGACGCAGGCGAGACGCTGGCCCCTCGTGGCGGACCAAGATACTTCGTCACCCCACCTTCCGTGCCGGGAGCGAGGAAGTTGCGAATGCGAATATTGGCAAACGTCCCGCGTAGCATCACGCGGTCGTTGCCGCGTCGGCTTCCATAGCTGTTGAAATCGATCGGCTGCACGCCATGATCAACCAAAAACTTACCGGCGGGGCTGTTCTTGCTGATATTGCCAGCCGGCGAAATGTGATCCGTCGTCACACTGTCCCCCAACACGGCGAGCACGCGGGCACCGGCAATCGGCAGAATCGAACCGACGTTGACAGTCATATCCGCCATAAACGGCGGTTCCTGAATGTAGGTGCTGGCCGCATCCCACTGAAACAGATCCCCCTCGGCCACCTTGATCTGGTTCCACGTTTCGTTAGCTGCAAAGACATTCGAATAACGCGAAGCGAACATTTGCGGCAGCACTGACTTCGCCAGCGTCTGCTTGACCTCCTCGTTTGTCGGCCAAATGTCCTTCAGAAAAACCTTCGCCCCGCCTGTTCCCGTGCCAATTGGTTCGTTGATCAAGTCGATGTCGGTCGTACCGGCCAACGCATACGCCACGACAAGCGGCGGGCTCGCCAGATAGTTCGCCTTCACGAGCGGATTGACGCGCCCTTCGAAATTGCGATTGCCCGAAATGACCGCCGACGCCACCAGGTTGCCATCGGTCACCGCCTGGGCCACAGGATCAGGCAGCGGACCGCTGTTGCCGATGCAGGTCGTGCAGCCGTAGCCGACGGTGTAGAAGCCGATTTTGTCGAGGAAGGGGCTCAAGCCGGCTTTGTCCAGGTAATCGGTCACCACGCGCGAGCCCGGGGCCAGGCTGGTCTTCACAT
>JANNTN010000887.1:0-1360 GCA_031394445.1 Anatilimnocola sp. | reverse complement strand
CGAAGAGCGGAGCTCGCGACAAAACCTCGGCTTTGTCCACGATTTTGAGGCGATCGTCTTGCGAGACGGTGCCGTTGCGGAGGCGGTGGCCGTTGACCTTGGCGACGCTGCACAGCAAGCGGTCGGCCAGTTCGAGCGACGACATTTCCAGGCTGACGAACAAAACGGGAATGTTTTGATGGAGTGCCACGTTTTCGGCCACGTTCATGGCGAAAGCCGTTTTGCCCATGCTGGGGCGGGCGGCGAGAATGACCAGCTCGCCTTCATGGAGACCAGCCGTTTTGCTGTCGAGATCATTGAAGCCAAAATCGCAGCCGCCTGCGGCATGGGTTCCCGCCATGCGGGCATCCAGCCGCTCCATCGCGTCATGCAAGACGTCGCAAATCGTTTTTACGGCGGAGTCGCTGCGGTTATCGAGAATCGAAAAAATCTTCTGCTCCGACTGGCTGAGCAAGTGATTCGCCTCGTTCGATTCGTCGTAGGCGTCGCGAAGGATTTCGGTGGCAGCGTAGATCAGCGAGCGAAAGGTGGCTTTTTCGCGGACGATTTCGGCATAGTAATTCGCGTGGGCCGCGTTGGGGACCGCGTTGACGATTTTGCTGAGGTACGCGGCACCGCCGATCGCTTCATACTCGCCCGCCGTCTTCAGCCGATTGATGAGTAGGGTGTCGTCGATCTTTTTGCCCGTCTCGTGCAAGGCGCACATGTGCGTGAAGAGCTTGCGGTGGGCGTCGTCGTAGAAATCGTCGGGGCGGACGAGCATCACGACGTCGTCGAGCACGTCGGGGAGCAGCACGATGCTGCCCAAAACGCCAATCTCGGCTTGCAGGTCGAATGGCGGCTGCCGATCCATCAATTCGGTCAGCGGGCGGCGGGCGGGCGCATCGTTCCGTCGGGTTGTAGCCACAAGAAAAATCCTCCGTGAGTGGTGGTCGGAAATGGACGAGCAAAGGCCGGCGACCCACCATGAAGCGACATCATCATACCAAACCGGTTTGCCGAGGATCACCGCGCAGCCGACTGGCAGGATCGGATGGTCAAGCTGGCTTCGGCAAATCTTCGTTCAAACGCAGACGATTGCCGAAGGGATCGGTCAATTTCATGGTTTTGGCGTTGCAGGGGGCCAATTCGACGCCGGGGCGAAGAAACTTGTAGTTCTTGGCGAGGAGTTCAGTGCGTAACTTGTCGATACCTGACACGCGGGAGCTACGAGAAGCATGTGTGAGCGTCTTTATTGTAGGTAGTTTTAATTGGGGTGTTCGCGCCAGAATGACTCCCATTGGGTGGGTTCACTGAGGTAGAGGGCGCGGAGGTGGCAGAGGGCGTCGCTGCCGGGAGAGCCCCAGCGCATGCCGCTGCC
>JANNTN010000881.1:0-7553 GCA_031394445.1 Anatilimnocola sp. | reverse complement strand
CGCGAGAACCTGCCGTACGCCAAAGTGAGCGGCGGTGTGTCGAACGTGAGTTTTTCCTTCCGCGGCAACGACCCGGCACGTGAAGCCATACACACCGTGTTTTTGTACCACGCCATCACCTGTACGCCGGCGTCGAGTTCGAAGCGGGCAAGCCGAACACGGCCGAGCTGATCGAAGTGATCAATAAGCTCTCGACCGATAAGAAAATCAAAACCAAGGCCGAAGAAACCGGCGTCAGCATTAAGCCGATCAGCATCAGCGGCACCGAGCGCATCGTCCGCTGTGCCCTCGAATATGCCCGCAAGCACAAGCGAATGAAGGTCACGGCCGTTCACAAAGCCAACATCATGAAGTATTCCGATGGCCTCTATCTGCACACCGCGCAGAAAGTCGCCAAGGAATATCCCGACATCGAATTCGAGGAGCGGATCGTCGATAACATGTGCATGCAGCTCGTGCAAAAGCCGGAGCTCTATGACGTGCTCGTCCTGCCGAATCTATACGGCGACATCCTCAGCGATCTGGGTGCCGGCCTCGTCGGCGGCCTCGGCGTCGCCCCCGGCGAGAACATCGGCCCCGGCGGCGCGGTCTTCGAAGCCACGCACGGCAGTGCCCCGAAGTACAAAGGCCAAAACAAGGTCAATCCCACTGCCCTCATCCTCAGCGGCATGCTCATGCTCCGTCACCTCGGCGAGGTTGATGCGAGCAACCGCCTCGAAAACGCCGTCGCCGCCGTCATCAAAGAAGGCAAAGACGTCACCTACGACCTCAAAGCCGACCGGAACGACCCAACCGCCGTCGGCACGAAGGAAATGGCGCAGGCCATTTGCGCTAAGCTAAAATAGGCCCCTCACGCCGTAAGGGCCTCGGCAGCGAGTGGATCACATTTTTGACCGATTCTCACGAGCCGAATAAGATGAATCTTATCCGCTCGAAAGGATGTGCCAAATGAACGTCGCCCTTCCGCCAGAATTTATGCCGTTCGTTGATGGACTCGTTGCCACCGGTTCGTATCCTACGCGCGACGACGTCGTGCGCGACGCCCTTGCGCAGATGCGTGATCGACAATCAAGGTTTGAAGCCTTGAAAGCATCTATTGACGAGGCCGTAGCAGAGTTAGACCGTACTGGTGGCACACCGCTCGATTTTGACGAAATCAAACGCAAAGGAAGAGAGAAGTTAGCCGCATATCAGCGGAATAGCGAACATGGCTAAACCCGCGCACACCTCTCGTGCGGAGCAAGACCTCGTTGACATTTGGTTCGAGATTGCCAAATACGATTCTCGAGCTGCAGATCGCGTAATGGAGCAGATTGAGCACTCATGTGACGTGCTTATGCGATTTCCTTACGGCGGCGAAGCGTGTCCCAGATATGGACACGACACTCGTTGGTTCCCCTCCGGCAACTACATCATTATGTACCGCCCGGATGATGTTGGAATCCAAGTGATTCGAGTCATCGACGGACGGCGCGATATTGATGGCGCATTTTTCCAATAGCTAAAAATTTACTTCGCCCGTCCGGCCTCACCAGGCCGCCGGGCCGTATTTCCTGCGCCTCCAGTCAGTAGCGTTTGCAATTGGCTCGCCAGTTCGGTCTGTAGTTCCTTCGCATTACCGTGCAAGATCGCTCGAATGTTATTGTCTGGACCGATGATTGCCACGGCGGGCAGCTCGTTGATGCGGAGCGCCGAGCTGAGGCTGCCGCGCGGATCGAGCACGATCGAGCTGACCAACGGCTGCTTGGCGGTGTACCGGCGAACCTCGCCGGGCGACTCGCCAACATTCACCGCATAGAAGGCAACGCCGCGATCCTTATATGCGGCGACAAACTGCCCCACAGCCGGCATGTTCTCGACGCTCGCGGCGCACCAAGTCGCCCAGAAAATCAGCACCGTGGCCTTTTTGTCCGCGGCAGCCGCGACAGGAAAATCCTCGCCATCCAGCTTCGCCAGCGTCAGCTTCGGCAGCGGCTTATTGATTAAGCCCGCCGCCTCATCGCCGGCCAACGCTTCGTAAATCTCATTCACCCGGCGGGCATCCGGCGGCAAAGCAACTGCAAATGAGTTCGCATTTTGCGTCTCACCGAGTCGCCATTGAAATTTCGCCGTGCAAACCACTTGATACGTTTGATCCATCGCCGTCGGCGTGATCGTCGTACGTGTGAACTGCAGGAGCAGCGGTTCGCCTTCAGCGGCGAATTCCAGCGCCACCCGCGCGCCCGACCAGGTCAATTCAAAGTGATGTACCTTTTTCCCATCCACCACGATTTCGCCACCATCGACCAGTCCGCTGGCTTGCGATTGTACGTACTGGGCCACATCGGACTGCAAGATAATATCGAGTGCCGAGCCTTGCAGGCTCATTGCCAGCATCTTGTTGGCCGCGAGGCTGGCTTGTGGCGTCGTCACCGCGTGCTGCGAATAGAGTTTTCTC
Organism: Anatilimnocola sp.; assembly: GCA_031394445.1. Taxonomy (GTDB): domain Bacteria; phylum Planctomycetota; class Planctomycetia; order Pirellulales; family Pirellulaceae; genus CAYLLN01. Next base: position 5,116 of record JANNTN010000881.1, on the reverse strand, counting down.
GCGGGATAGTAAGTCGTGGCTTGTGTGCCATCATTCACCGCAATCAAATCGACCGCAGTCGAGGCTTTTGACTGCATTTCGATGCGATATTTTCCCTGCGACCAAATCAATCGCGATCGACTCCCACCTTGTGGGCCGGTTTGATCGCCCGTTGTTCCCCACACGCTATCGACATCAACCGAGTAGCTCCCCGCGCGAGCTAAAGCACCGAGTGCCTGCCGCAGTACTCCGTCAAAGCGGGCCATCGCCGGATCCACTCTGGGCTGAGCCACAATGGCCCGCTCCTGCGCGCCGGCAATTCCGCAAACCGCAACCAATACGCCAACCAACAAATGCGAACGCATGAAAATCCCTTTGGTAGGGTGGGACCAACGCGCTTGCGAGCGCCGGCCCACCATGCTGCTTTAATACAACTGCGACTCGACATCATCCACCAGCCGCCCAATGCGGCTCACGCGGAATTGCAAATCGCTCGCTTGCTGCTGCGCCGTGGGCACACGACCCACCGCGGCTTGTTGGTTGAGGCTATCGACATCGGCCTGCATCCGCCCAACAACGCCTTGCATTCCCACGGCCAGCCGCCGTGCATCCAGCGATGTCGGCTGCGTAACCGCGGCGTTCAATTGCTGCACATAACCGGCAAGCTGCTCCAAATACAGGTTGATCGATTGCTGCTCGCGATAGCCGGCCAATTGGGGCAATCCCCGGCGGGCGTCGGCCACTTCGCCGTTCAGCAGGGCGAGATCTTGCGTCACCCGCGTCGGGCCAGACGGCGTCAAATCACCGCTCACCAGCGCCTGGTTGATGAGCTGCTCCACTCGGTTCAGAATCTCGCCGACCGTCGAAAGGCGGGCCGGATTCGTCAGCCGATTCACCGACACCACGCGATTCCACCGGTCAAACGCGGCCTGATAATCGATCACCATTCCACTCAAGGTCTGCTTAAGCACACTCGCGGGCTGTCCGCTGCCAGCCTGCTGCCGCATCAGCAGCACGCGGTTCTTCAGGCTGCGAGCATCGGCCTGAATGCTGGGCACGTCGGGAATGCCATACACCAGCGGCGATATTCCAGCCAAAAACACGTCGATCTGCGACGCGGCCTGATCCAAAAGTGGTAACAAATTCTCGTGCAGCGACGTCGGCCGCAGCAGCGTTGTCGAACTCGCACTCGGGGCGACACCGGCCGAATCGCGCAGCAGCGTCAAGCTGCTTTCGAGGCTCTGCCAATACAAACGCGCTGAGTACGGCAAGCGATTGGTGCCAAGTTGCGTCCGAATTCGTGCGCCGCTATCGACCAGTGTTTGCACTTCCCAGCTCACGCGATCGCGCGGAGCACCGCTACGTACGAGCGGATCGAGGCTTGCCAGACGCGACGCCAACGTATCCAGGTCGCGAAGTACGACGTTGTACGAATAGTCAATGTACGACTGGCTGGTCAGAGTTTGAATCAGCGATTCGGCCGCGCGGCGGGCTGCGGCAATCTGATCGAGCAATTGCTGTTGTCCATAGCCCTGCTGCCCGTAGCCAGTGCTGCCCCCCACTCCACCAGGGATTGTGCTTGGCGGATACGGTAGGTTAATAACCGGCGAATTGTACCCGCCGCCGCTCGGCAACCGAGCATCGGTCAGCATCGAGCCCATTCGCCGCACGACTCCCGCCGCCGATGGCGCGGTTCCCGGCGGGTTGCTCAGCGTCAATTGCAGCGCCTGATACGATCGCTCCACATTAGCCAATTCCCGCGCGACATCGTTTGGCCGCGTGGCGGCAACCTGCTGCAACTGATTTGCCGCATCAAGCATCGACTGAGCCTGCAACCGCGCCTGCCGGCCTTGTGTTGTGCCGCCGATTTCAAAATCAATCGTTTCCATTGCCAGCCGCGCCGCACCCGAAAGCCGCGCCGCTACTTCAGTCACCTGGCTGGTTGGCGATTGCGTCTGCGAACCTAGCAAAATCTCGCGGGCCAAGGCAAAGCGATCACCGCGAAGTTGATTCAGGCGGTCCGTCCAACGCTGCACATCGGCATACGACGGATCGCTCCAAGTTACGGCTTGCAACGTATCACGCACAAACGCTTGCGGATCGCGCCCGTTCTGTGAATAAAACTCGTCGGAGCCCAAAATCGTCGCCTGCAAGTCCGTCGGCGACATGCCGCCACGCAACAGGCCGACGAGCGCCGGCAAATCCTGGCCCACGTCGCGGCCGAGATAGTCGCGATACCAGTTGCGAACAGAATTCGCCTCGGGGCCCTGAGCGACAGAACCCAGCGACCCACCGGCCGAGTAGCCAACGGGGCCAACTCCGTAGTTACTGGAGTAAGGTGGCGCGGAATTAAACGGCCGAGCCGGTTGCGCAGTAATCTGGCCCCACGAAATGCTCGAAAGCCAAGAGCCCGCGACCACCATCGTCATCGCCCAAGCGATCCATCGCATCGGAAGCATCCTCAAAGTTAGGCCGGCGACAAAACGCTGAAAAGTCGTCCGGCTGGCATCGTTGTATAGCGCCGCTAGCCAAATCTCCAACAGCGATTGACCAAACGGCCTGCAACAATGGACGCGGAACTGCACACAGCTTGCTAGCAGCGGCGACTTGCAACGCCGGTCACACTACGCCATTCTTTATTCGAGCCATTCTTTGATTAGAGCCCGGCGAGAGCAACCCACGCAGCGTCGGGTGGTCGGCCAGCGCTGAAAGAATGCAGCGGAGAAAACGCACATGTCAGAACGGTCGGACGCAGACCGAAAGGGGGGAAAATCCAAGGCGAAAGGCCCCGCCTGGTTGGGATCAGCCTCGGCTGGCGCGACCCAGCGTCCCACCACCCAATGGAAGGCCACCCCAACCCAGCCGCACGACCCAGAGGCCCGTTCGCGGGCAATGCGGGGCTTTGCCGTCGCCGGTGTTGTGGCCCTGCTTTCCGGCTTTATCTATTTCGTGCTAACGCGCCCGGAGCCCACGCCGCTGATCAGCCTGCGAGCAACAACCTACCCCCTGCAAATGCCGCCGCTGGCCTTCGCCGAAGAAGACGCCGAATTGCTCAGCCGCATTAGTCCGAGCAACGTGCGCGTGCTGCCCGTCAAGCTCGACTCCGCCCCGACCGCACTCGAGGAATTCCGCAAATCGCTGAAAGCGGCTGGCCGCAGCTTCCATCGCTTTAGCCGGGGCAGCCACGTTGTCATGATCCATGTCGCCGCTCACGGCATGGTGAACGAGGCCGACGAGCCTTGCCTGATTCCACCAACCGCCGACCCGTTCGACTCGAAAGAATGGTTGCCTCTCTCCCAACTGTTGGAGGAAATTGGCAAGGAAGAAACGCTGCGCGGCAAACGAAAGCTGGTCATGCTCGATTGCCAGCGCGTTGCCTCCTGCTGGCGGTGCGGCTGGTTGGAAAGCCGGTTCTTTGAACGGATTGGAACTGCCGTCAAAGCAACCAACGACGCCGATCTGTTTGTGTTGACGACGGCTGATGCCGGCCAAATAAATTGGGCCACGCCAGAGCTACGTTCCAGTGTGTTTGGCCACTTTTTGGCTCGCGGCCTACGCGGTGAAGGCAGCGGCGGATATTCAGTTTCCCTGCAAGACTTGGTCCGATTCGTCGCCAGCAACGTCGATGCGTATTCGAATTCGCGTCAGCGGCGCGGGGCGCGTCAGCAGCCGGTCCTATGGCACACGGGCGGTGCCTATCACGCCAGTGGCAAGGGGTTCGTGGATGAAGCCGGACAGAACGCGCAATTCGACGATTTCATGCTGGCCTACGTCGATACCTGGAACTCTCAGAAGGATTTCAAGAGTTTCCAAAGCGAGTTTGATCCGTTGACGGATGCGCGCCGCGCGCTCGGCCAGACCTCAACCGGCTCCACCAACGCCCAGACCGCGGGAGAAACGCTACAGAATGTGTGGAATCGCTATCGCCAGCGCCGCGAATCTCCTGCCAACGACACATCTTCCCTCCCGGCTTATGTCGTGGACCCGGTCGCCTGGTCGTCGATTCAGGATCGACTGGCGGCGATTGGCGAACGGTTATTAGCCGGACGCGAATATCAGGCCACAGCCCTGCAAACGGAAATCGACCGGCTGGCTCGCGACCTGAACAGCGACGAGATGTGGTGTCCGCGTGGCACTCTGCCGCAACTCAGCTATCTACACGCCGCTCGACAACCACACGCAAGCAAGGCCACCGAGCAGGCCAACCCCGAACAAAACCTACTCTTGCTCTACCTCCAGACGGAGCCGGACAAACGCGACGAGGTGTTGCCAAAGCGAATTAGTTACATAAATGTTCTGGGCGATATTTGCGCGGCGCTAAACATTCGTTCTACGTCAGATCAAGTTCCCACGAGCTTGCAGGCCGCGCTCGAATTGTGCAATCGCTATCGGCCCACCGATGTCTCGCCGCTCTTGGAAGAGCATTTTCTGAAAATGCTTAATGAGGGCTTGGTGTCGAAGGAATCATTGACTGCACCGCAAGTGGCGATGGCGCTCAAGGCCCGCCTACTAAGCCAGCGCGCCGCCAGCCCGCTCGATCCTCGTGTTCACTATGCTTTTGAGCCGCTTGTGAACTCCGCCGACGACAAACTGCGTGAAGCCGAAGACTTGTTTTTTCTTGGCACAGAGCAACGCCGCGCTGAAACCTTGTGGAAAGAAGCGACATCCGATTCGCCCATCGCCGGTTATGCCGCGATTGTTGGACAGGAGCTGGATCTGGCCCGCAGCTTCCAACTGCGGGATGAAATCTGGGCAGATTGGCCGCTGTTGGCTGAATGGGCCGGCAGCGACAAGTCCGGCCCGCTCCGCGGCTCCACGCAAAATTTCATCGACCTCATCCGTGGCTCCATCGATTTGGACGAAGCCATCGAAGCCAGCCTCCGTTCGCGCGATGAATCGGGCACGCTACTCACTCACTTGCGACGTAGCCAGCGGATTTATGATCAGCTCAGCCAGGATTGGAAAGGCATTCGCGACAGCCTGGCGCAAGTCTATGGCCAATCAGAAAATATCGAGCATGTCCAGCGGCGTAGCGAGAACATCCGCAATGCCGATGCCGCCTTAAAATTGCCGCCGCTGGCAGGAAACCCCAGCCAACTGGCCCAAAGCCATTTGCAAACCCTGGAAGCCTGGGCCG
>JANNTN010000866.1:0-25954 GCA_031394445.1 Anatilimnocola sp. | reverse complement strand
GCGCGTCGAGCAATTGGCTGGCGGCGAAGGGAGCACGCGGCTGACGGAGGTGCTGGCGACGCTGGAATCGTCACTGGCGGGGGCAGAAGGTGGCGCGAACCGCGTGGTCTATGTGTTCAGTGATATGCGACGCGAGGATTGGCAAGCGCAGCGGAAAGGCGAGGGTCAAGCTGAAGCAGCAGCGGATCTTTTCGGAGTGCTAGGGCGAATACGGCAACTCGTGCCGGGCTGCTACGTGGTGGATGCAGGTAGTGAAGAGCAAGGGAATCTGACGATTGCGGAGGTGCGAGCGGAGGGGCCGTTGGCGAGTGGCGTGGGGGGCGGCCTGGACGTGACTGTGAAGAATCAGGGAGTGGCCGATGCGACCGATACGCGAGTGAGGCTGACGGTGGCGAGCGGATTGCCGGCGGTTGAGATAATTGACCGACTAAAGGCGGGCGATTCGATGACGGTGCGTTTTCCCGTGATGTTCAACATGTCTGAGGAGGCTAATCAGCCGGAACAGGTTGGTCGGCGAGTTGAGCTGCGGGAAGTGCGGGTTGAGTTGGAGTCGAGCGTGGCGGCTGATCGGTTGCGCGAAGATAGCGTGGGGTATTTTGCCGCGCGCGTGACACGAGGAACGCAGGTGCTGTTGATTGACGGCGAGGAGAATGCTGGCGACGACCAAGGCGAGTCGTATTTTCTGAAGCGAGCGCTCGCGCCGGAGGGGCCGGTGCCGTCTGGGGTTTTGCTGCGCGTGGTGAGCGAGCAGGATTTGGAATCGATTGACCTCGACGATTACGAGGTTGTTTTTTGGCTGAATGGATATCGGTTGTATGAGCAAGCCGTGGGATCGCTGGCGCGATTAGACAAATGGGTGACACGCGGGGGAAGCCTGGTGCTGATGCCGGGAGATCAGGTGGAGGCAGCGCAATTCAATGCGGGAATGTGGCGCGAGGGGTGGGGCTTATCGCCGCTGAAACTGGAAGCGATACGCGGTGATAAAGAGAGAACATCGTGGGTGGGAATTCGGTTTGACGAGACGGCGGGCCAGGTTGGACGGTTGGGAAGCGAGCAGCAGGTGCTGTTTGATGCGGTCAAGGTGTTCCGCTGGTGGAAGGCAACTGCGGAGGCCTCGGGAACTGGTGACGGGAGCATTGTGCTCGCGCGGCTGAACGATACGGAGCAATCGCCGGCGGTGGCGACGAAGACGTGGGGGAAGGGGCGGGTGGTAGCCTTTGCGATTCCGGCCGACGCCGAGTGGCACGACTGGCCGAGTCATCCGAGCTTTGTGCTGCTTTTTCAAGAGTTAGTGGGGGGGGTCACGAAGGCGAAATGGGATCAGGCTCGGTTGCGAGTGGGAGAGACAATCGATCAGCCCGTGGATATTGGGCAGTTTGAGCCGCGGGGGCGAATGTCGGGTCCGGGGGATAGCGGAGGAGTGGTGCAGGCGACATTGCCAAATCACGACGACCCGGAGAATTCGGCAATTTGGCAGATTGCTTATCCGACAACGCACTTGGGGTTTTATGACTTGACGTTAACGCGGCGGGAGGGGGGGGCGGAGCGATTTTTGTTTGCGGTAAACGCGGATGAGCGAGAGGGGAATTTGAGACGCGTGGAGCGTGGTGTGGTGCGTGATCAGTTGGCGGAGGCGCGGGTGGGATTCGTCGGTACGGAAGAGGCAGTGATGCTGGAGGATAAGGCGGGGCGAACGGAGGTGTGGTGGTATTTGGCTGTGTTGCTAGGCGTGGTGCTGGCGGGCGAGCAAGTGCTGGGGTGGTTTTTTGGTAGGGAGCGGACCTAGACTGAGGGATGATGGCGGTTGATTGTTGTTGCAATTCAAAAAATTCAGCGAATTCACGTAGGACAACGATGCGGATGAATTTGGGCGTGCAATTGCAGCAAGTCTGGTGCTCGCTCGTGGCGTGGGGAGTGATCGGCGTTATCGTTGCGCTGTTGGGCTGGGTTGATTTGGGTTGGGCTGAGTTGGCGTGGGCGGAGCAGAGGGGCGATGTTGACGCACAGGTCGTGGAGAGACTGTTTCCAGGCGGTGCGAATTTGCAGGCGGATGCGGAGCTGGATCGATTGATGCTGCGGGCAAGAGAGGCCGTGGCGGAGGGGAAAATCGACCTGGCGGTGGCGTTGTGGCAAAAGCTATTGAATGACGGGGGAAGAAATTTTGTTGCGGACGAAGCACTGCAGCCGGTGGGGCCGACGTCGGGGCCGCTGGTGATTTATCGGCCGGTACGCGAACGCGCGGAGGGGGAGATTGCTCGGTCGGCGGCAGGATTTGCTGCCTATCAGGCGGCGGTGGCCGCGGATGCGGCGGCTTTGTTGGCAACAGCCGTGGTTGGGAAGGAAGAGAAAACTTGGGCCGAGGTGGCGCGGCGGTATTTTTTGAGCGATGTGGGGGATGAAGTGACGTACAAAATCGCGTGCTTGGCACTGGATCGGCACGATTTTGCTGCTGCTGAGCGGCTGCTCACGCGGCTGAAGTTGCATCCGCGGCTATCGGTAGCAAACGGAGAGATCGCGGCCCGTTTGGCAGTGGCTGCGGCACACTTGGGGGATGAGGCCGCTGCGCGCGAGGCGCTGCGGTTGTTGAAAGCTGAAGTGAGTGTTGGCAAAGCGCGGGTGGAGCTGATTGAGGCGGAGATTTTGCGGACGGCTGACGCTGGAGCAGGCGGAAAGATTCAGCCGGAGGGCTGGCCGATGGCATTTGGCGCGCCGTCGCGAAGGGCCAGCATGAAGGGTGTGCCGGCGGCGGAGTTGCAGGGTCCATTGTGCGAAATGTGGGTTCGTGATTTGCCGCTGCCGCGATTGGAAACGTCACAAAATTCGGCGACTCCGGCATTGGCGCGGGAAGAGATGGTGCGGCGGTGGCGCGGAGGGGGCTGGCGGCCAACGGGTCGATTGTTGTTTGAAGCGGACCGCGTGTATTTGAAGTCGGCGGAGGGGCTGGAATGTTTTCGGGCAAGTGCGGTTAGCGATCAGCCGATTTGGCGTTCGGCTTGGGAGAATCAATACGAATTGGATGACATGACGCGACAGATGCTGATGACGACGAGCGCGGTGCCCGCGTTGGCGTCTGCCGTGTCGCAGCCGAACTCGTTGGCGGAAATTTGGATGTTTGGCGACCGGGTACATTCGGCGATGGCGATTGACGATGGGATGGTTTATTCGATCGAAGGGCAGCGAACGACCGCTTCGCAGCCGCTCAATACCGACCGCCGGCTGGCTTGGGGGGCGACTCCGCGGCGCTCGCGACGCAATTGGTTGGCTGCGTATCAAGCGAAGGGTGGAAAAGCGATTTGGACGCGGTCGGCAGGAGAGGGAAATAAGGAGAGCGGGCAGGATGTGGGATTTTTGGCGGCACCCACGCCGTGTGGCGAGTTGCTACTGGCACCGGTGACGGACGGCGGGACGATTTGGCTGCAAGGACTGGAGCGAGCGACGGGAAAAACGGTTTGGACGACATTTCTGTGCGATGAGCCGCGGGGGGGAGCTTCGCCGTGGGCGGAGGTGGTGCTGGCCGCTGAAGGGGGCGAGGCGTATTTGACGTGTGGTTGCGGGGTGGTTTTTGCGATCGATACGCGGAGCGGGGAGGTGCGGTGGGCGGCGCGATATTCGCGTGGCGACGAAAATATGCGGATGCAGGCGCGCGGGCGGGATAGCGAATTGCCCAATGTGCGGGTGCCCAGCGGCTGGGATGATGACGTGACGATCGTCGCAGGACGGCTGGTGGTGTTGATGGCGAGCGATGGCGAGCAGTTGTTGGCGCTCGACCGCCGGACGGGGAGACGCGTGTGGGAATCGCCGCGGACGCTGCAAGGGAGCGCGACCAACTATTGCCTGGGAGTGCAAGGAGGCGGGTTGTTTGTGGCGGGGAAGAATGTAGTGCGGAAGTATGAACTGGCGAGCGGCCGGTTGGTCGCGGAGCGGGAGACGGCCGATTCACTGGGGCGAGGCTGTATGACGAACGATGAAGTGCTAATGCCGGTGCAAGATGGCATTGTGCGTTTGGATTTGAATTTGCAGGGAGAGCGGCGGAGGGAAGTGGTTTTGTCGAGAAAAGAACCGGTGGGGAACTTGTTTTCGAATGGCGAGAGACTGTGGATGGTGAGTGGAGGCCGAGTGGCGGCGCTCGCACCGGTTGACGTGCGGCTGAAGCAGCTTGATGAGCAAATTGCGGGGGGGGATGGTCATGCGAAGTTGAATCGAATGCGACTGTATCTGCACTTGAACCGAGTTGAGGAGGCATTGGCGGATGCGCGCGACGCGAAACGATTGCTGGCGGCGGGCAAATCGCCGAAAGACGCTGCGGTGGCCGTGCTCGACGCGATTTGGGAAGAACGGCTGGCAGTGGAGCAGCCGATTGCGACGCTGAAGTTGCTGACTGAGTTGCACGACGCCGCGAACGAGCAATCCGTGGCGGGGACGGATGTTGGAGAGCGGGAGCGCGATCTGGTGGTGAGCGCCGTGAGCAGCATTCGGCAGCGGCGGCCAGCGGATGCGATTGCGACTGTGTTGGCGGCGGGCAATATCATTGATGAACACCACCTGACGACGGCGGCGGGAATGGCGATTGAGGCGGTGGCGACCAGTGGCGATGGTCCGATGCTGGTGGCAGCGGTCGAGAGCGGCACGGCGGGTGCGCGGCTGATGTCGATGCGGACGTCGGCGCGGCTGGTACCCACTGCGGTGAAGATTGGCCTGAAGAAATGTCTGCAAGATCAGGACGAGCGGGTGCAAGCTGCTGCGGCGCGGACATTGGTAAGACTGGGCGAGCAGGGGAGCGTGCTGGAGACTCTGCTGGTGTTACTGGAGTCACCCGATGAGCAGATGCGGGCGCATACGCACCAAACATTGCAGGCGCTGACGGGGCAATCCATCTCGTTTAACGCCGAAGGCAACGCGGGAGAGCGGGCAGGAGGAATTCTCGCGTGGCGGCAATGGGTAGAAAAGCAAGGAGCGACTGCGACGTTGGCCGTGACGATGCAGGAGCGGGCGAAGCCGCTGGGGCGAATTTTGGTAGCACTGCCGAACATGCTGATCGAACTGGATTCCAACCGGCAGGAACGGGCGAAGATTCCGCTGCCTGGAGGAAGCTGGGGATGCCAGGGATTGCCGAATGGGCATCGGCTGGCGGCAATTCATGCGCATTCGATGGTGATTGAGTTTGATGATGCCGGCCGCGAGGTGTGGCGGAAGGATCGGTTGCCCGGTCCGCCGACGAGCGTAGAGCGACTCAACAACGGCAGCACGCTGGTGGCTTGCGGCAGTGCTAACCAAGTTGTGGAGGTTGCGCCGGATGGCTCGATGATGATCATTGTGGTGCCGGGGCATCCGATTTGTGCGCAGCGGTTGGAAAATGGGAACACGCTGGTTGCACTGACCGAGGCAAAGCGGGTTGTCGAAGTCAATTCACGCGGCAAGGTGCTGGCGGAGATGCGCTTGAGTAGTTCGCCAACGCATGCTGTGCGATTGGACAATGGCAACACGCTGATTACTCTGAGGCAGGCTCGCAAGGTTGTGGAATATGACGCGGCCGGAAAGTCGATCGTGTGGATGACGAATCTGCCGCTGGTGAATGCCCAGGCTGCTGTGCGATTGTCGAGCGGCAATACGCTGGTGGCGGACCATTCGGGGGTGCAGGAGTTTGATGCGGCGGGAAAGCAGGTGGTGTGGCGGCTGCGGCAGATGCAGGCGGTCGGCGTTTCGAGTTTTTAGTGGCCCTCAGCCGTTTGATCCAAACACCGTGGCCGATTTCCTCAGCTTTGCATACCTAAGTACGTGGCAGATCGCACTGCTGCGCGGGCTGGGGGTGCGGATGGATGGTGCGCCGAGCGAAGCGGGCGTGGAAGTGACTTGGCTGAACCTTCCGGCGAGCTGGGGAGTGTTTGTGCTGATCGGGATGGTGGTGGCGGTGTTGTATGCCGTGGTGTGGTTTTATCGGAGGGAAATGAATAGTTGCCCGCTGTGGGTGAAAGCGATCTTGGCAGGGCTGCGGTGCTGTGTGGTGCTGGTCGTGGTGGCGATTTTGCTGGGGCCGGCGATCGTATATGTGCAAAGTCGGACGCTGGAGGCCACGATCAGCGTGGGGCGCGATGCGTCGAGGTCGATGAGCACGGCTGATGCTTATGCGGACAAGTCGGCTGCTGCGGCAGTGGCGGGAGTGATGGGGAAGAGCGCTCCGGAAATTGCAGAACTGCGGCCGACGCGGGGAGAGGTGGTGAATAGCATTTTGTCAAACGGACGGGCGGATTTGCTGGCGGTTTTGGCGCGGAAAGGGCGGTTGGAGGCTTTTGATTTCAGCGATGAGGTGCAGGAACTCGATGCGTCGCGGTCGTTGCCGCCGCTGGCACCGACGCAGGGAGGGACGAACCTGGCGGGTGCGATCGAACGTGGATTGGCGGCCAGCCGGCCGGGGGCGATTGTGCTGTTCAGCGATGGGCAGCATACGGCGAAGGACGACGTGCAGGAGGCGGCGCGGAAGGCTGCCGCGCGGGGGGTTCCGCTGTTTCTCGTTGGCGTGGGCGATCCTAGCTTGCCGAAAGTGGAACGCGTGACGAGCGTCGCTGCTCGGCCACAAGTGTGGCAGGATGAGCCGTTTGAGATTGATGCGGTCGTGCAGTTTCAGCACACGGAGTTGGGGCCGCGACGCGTGCAATTGTTTGAGTCGCGGTTGGAAGGGGATGCCCAGGTGGCGAGTAAGCCACGCCTGGTCGCGACCGAAATAGTCGAGACGCCGGAAGGGGGAACGGGACAAGCGACGGTCCATTTTTCCCGAAGTGTGAGCGCGGCGGGGCGATATGTGTATCAGGCCCGAATGGCGGGAGAGGCGACCGAAGGCGAGCCGAGTGAAGCAGACGTCACATCGGAGAGCGTGCAAGTGCTGAGTCGGCAGACGCTGCGAGTGCTGCTGATTGCGGGAACGGCCAGTTGGGACTATCGCCTGCTCACGCAATTGCTGGCACGCGATAAGACCATCGAGCTGTCGTGTTGGTTGCAAGCGGTTGATGCTGGGCGCGGCCAGGAAGGGACGCGGCCGATTACGCAATTGCCGAAAACGCGCAGTGAGTTGTTTGAATACGACGTGATTCTGCTTTTGGACCCAAATCCTGAGGAGTTGGATGCGGCCTGGTGCGGCCTGGTGCGGGAGTTTGTGGGAGAGCGCTTTGGCGGATTGCTGTATATGGCGGGGCCGACCTATTCCAGCCGCTTCATCGCCAGTACGCACACGGAAGCATTGACGCGGCTGTTGCCGGTGCGATTTGGCGATGTGGCGGCGATGGAAATTGCCGCGATTGGAGGGAGCCAGCAACGGGCGTGGCCGCTGCACCTGGCGGTTGCCAACATGGAACATCCGGTGCTGCGTTTTTTTCCCGATGCGAACGATACGCTGCGGCGCTGGCACAACTTGCCGGGAGTGCTGTGGAGCTTTCCGGCGAGTGAAGCTGCGCCGGCGGCCGCTGTGCTGGCGGAACACAGCGATCCGGCGATGCGCGGCACGCGGGGACAACCCCGGCCGCTGCTCGTGGCAGGCAGGTACGGCGCTGGGAACCTGATCTATTTGGGTTTCAATGGAACCTGGCGGTGGCGCAGTGCCGGGCGAGAGGCGGAATTTTTCGATAAGTTTTGGATACAGGCGGTGCGGTTCTTGGCCGAGGGGCGCGGGCTGGAGAATCGTCGCCGCGGCTATGTGCAAACCGATCGCCAGCGGTATGAGGTTGGTCAGCGCGTCGCGGTTGCGGTGCGGCTGACGGATGCGAATTTTGAACCGCTCAAGTTGCGTGAAGTAGAGGCTGTGGTGGATACGGGCAATTCATCCGGAGATAAGTCAGCCGGGGAAAAGTTGGTTTTGCCGGCGGTGGCGAATCAGCCGGGGCGGTATGAGGGGGCGTTCACAGTGCGTGAAGCGGGCATGGTTACGGTCCGAGTGGCCGTTCCCAGCGTGAATGAACCGGATGCGAGCCAGGTTACTACGAGCTTTATGGTGGAGTTGCCGCGATTGGAAGCGAGCCAGGTTTGGCTAAATCGTCCGCTGCTGATGGAACTCGCGAAAATATCTGGCGGCAAGTATTTTGAAGTCAATGAACTGGCCAAGCTGGCGACCGCGGTTCCTAACCGTACCGAAGTAGTGGAAGAGCGGAGTCAGCCAAGGCCGTTGTGGGATGGTCCGGCGACGTTGATCGTGCTCGTGGGGCTGCTTTCGCTGGAATGGCTGCTGCGGCGGCGGTTCGATTTGTTGTAATTCCCGCAATGCTGTGAATGCCGCCAAAGTTATGCACGTTTACGCACCTGAGATTTCGGAGCCTGCGGTCACGCGAATGTTGCAGCGTTTGTCGAGTGTGCGGCGAGGGATCGCGGTTCGCTGCTGGGTCTATGGCTTGATGCGTGTGGCGTGGTTAATTTTGGCGCTGGGTGCGGCTGATTTGGCGCTCGATTGGCTGTTTCGACTGGACCGGGCCCAGCGGACGGTGCTTTTGGGGGGCGCGGTCTGTGTCATCGCCTGGAGCGTGTTTCGCTGGTTGCTGCAACCCTTGCGGACGCCGACCAGCGATGATGCGTTGGTGCTGCAATTGGAACATGCCCATCCGCGACTGCACCAGGCTTTGATTACGTCACTGCAATTAGCGCGCTTGGAAAATGGGCGGCAGCACGGGATGTCGCCAGCACTCGTGCAGCGGGCGATTGCCAGTGGCGCGAAAGCAGCGGAGGAAATCAGTGTTCGCAGCATCCTCGATCAACGGCGGTTCGCGATTAATACCGTGTTGCTGGTTCTGGCTGCGGCATGTTTTGGCGGCATTGTTTTGGCTTTGCCATTTTCACCGAAATTACGAACTTGGTTTAGCCGCAATATGCTGCTGACGAGCGCGACCTGGCCGCAGCAAAGCTATTTGACGATTGAGCGGGCTGGCACCGATGGACAACTGGCGTTTCCTCGCGGTCAGGAGTGGAAGTTAGCGGTCACCGTCAGCCCCGAGAGCAAGGTTTTGCCCGAGGTCGTGTATGTGGATATTCGCGGGCACCGGCGGTGGGGCAGCAGCCGCACAGTGGCGATGCAGCGGGCGAACGAGGCGCTGTGGGAGACCGCTTTTACCGAACTGACCGAACCGTTTGAGGTTCGCGCGCGGGGTGGAGATGCGGTCACGGAATGGGTTCGCGCCACGCCGGCGGAACCGCCGGAACTGCGGGAGTTGTCGATTGCAATGACGCCGCCGCTTTATACGGGCTTAAAGGCGGAATTGCTGACGACGGGGCAAAGCACGTATCCGATTTTGCACGGCACGAGTCTGTCGATTACAGGTGTGGCCAGCAAACCGTTACAGAAGGCGGAATTGGTGCATCGCGATCGACGGTGGCCGCTGCAGCAGCAGGAGGGGACGGTATTGCAAGCGAGCTTGCCGGCGAGTGAAGTTGCCGCTGGTGAGTATGCCGTGGAGTTGGTCGATACCGAGGGATTCAGTGCCGTGGCGGCGACTTTCTCACTCAGGTGGAAGCCAGATGAATCGCCACAAGTCGCGCTCAAGGTTTCTGGAGTCGGCGGGATGGTGTTGCCGCAGGCGAGGATTCCGTTGTCATGCCAAGTGACGGACGATTTTGGATTGAAGATCTCCAAAATGGTGCTGCTGGCAAAGGGTGACGGTCCTGAAGCGCGGGAGATGCAACAGGAGCTTCCGCTGACGAATACCAACGGCACAGCACAGCGAGAATGGCTCCTGGAAGATGTGGTTGATCTGGCATCGATCAAGCTGGCACTCAATTCCAACCTTACATTGCGGTGCGAGGCTGTGGACAACGACGATGTAGGCGGCCCCAATACCGGCCGGTCCACGGAGTTGTCGTTTCGCGTGGTGAGCGAGGGAGAATTTCGCAGCGAGCTGCTGAGAAAGGAAAAGCGGGAACGGATAGAACTCGAAGCGCTGATTAAATCGCAGGAACAGTTGCAGACCGAAATCCGTGTGCTGGCAGCCGCACGACAGCCAGGAGGCGAGCTGAGCGGTCAGCAGGAACCGCTAAACAAAACGTGGCGCGAACAAAAAATAGTGGGGCAAAAGTTGGGGGCGCTGGCCGATCGGATGCTTCAATTGGCAGCCGAAGTACGCAACAATCGGCTGCCGGATGAGAACGGACGCTTGCAGAACCGATTGGCGAACGAAATCGCATCGCCCATTCGGGAGATAGCCAATATGCACACCGTGGCTATCGCGGAGAAGATTGATCGTGCTCGGGAAGCCGCGGAATCCGATCGCGGTATGATTCTTGCGGAGATCAGCGTCGCACAAGGCGGAATAGTCGCCCGGCTAAAGCAAGTGCTGGAGAAAATGACGTCGCACCAAGGCTTTCAGGAGGCGATTGACTTGTTATATGAAATCCAGAAGGCTCAGGGCGAAGTTCACGACCAGACCAACCAGGCCCGCGAGGAACGCATCCGGCGGATTCTGGAAGGGCGATAACCAATCATTTCAAGGACGGGTGACATGCCGAAGATTCAGGTAAATGGTGTGCAGTTGAACTATGTCGAGCGGGGGAGTGGAACGCCGCTCGTGCTAGTGCATGGTTTTCCGCTCGATCAATCGATGTGGATTGGGCAAATCGATGCTCTGGCGGCCGATTGCCGGGTGATCGTGCCGGATTTGCGTGGCTTTGGTGCGAGCGATGTGGTGCCGGGTACTGCGACGATGGCACAAATGGCGGAGGATCTGGCCGGTTTGCTCGACGCGCTGGCGATTTCTGAGCCGGTGGTTTTTTGTGGACTTTCGATGGGGGGCTATGTGGCGTGGCAGTTTGCGCTGAAGGCGCTTGCGCTGGAGAAGCGCCATCGGCTGGCCAAACTGATTCTGTGCGATACCCGCGCGATTGCCGACACGCCTGAAGCGGCGGCGGGGCGATTGAAGACTGCGGAAAAAGTGCTGGCCGAAGGATCAACTGTTGTTGCCGAAGCGATGATGCCGAAACTGTTCGCGCCGGCGACCGCGAATGAGCAGCCATCAGTCGTCGAAAGCACGCGGCAGGTGATTCTGAACACAAAGCCCGAGGGGATTGTGGCGGCACTTCGCGGAATGGCTGAGCGACCGGATGTTTCAGCCCGGCTGGCCGAATTCACGATTCCGGCGCTGCTAATCTGTGGCGAGCACGATAGCATTTCTCCGCCGGCCGAGATGCGGGGAATTGCGGAGAAAATGCCCACTGCCCGGTTTGTGGAGATTGCCGGGGCTGGTCACATGGCTCCGCTGGAAAAACCAGATTCCGTCAACGCGGCGATTCGGGAGTTTTTGAAGCAGGAGTGAGATGCCAACTCGAAGGGTCAGTCAGGCATTCAGTGGAAAGCGACAGCTCCCTCGCTTACGCGTCGGATTAGTGTTGGGACTACTTTGGGTTATTCCCGCGTGATGAAGCTGTCGGTGTTGATGATGGCCCGGCAAACCAAGACGAGGGCGGCCCGCTTGAGCGGATCATCGCCAGTCGCCAACTCTGGTGACAACAGCGACTTGGCCCGCTCGGTTTCGTCCTTGAAGTCGGCCAGTTGCCGGTCGTGGAATCCACGCAGGGTCGTTAATTCGCCAGTCGATGGCTCTCGGCACAGGGCGAGAATATAAGCTCGCCGCAGTTGGGCATCGAGATCGCCAGAGGGCATCTCGCGCAGAACCCGCGACACCATCCCTTGGGCAAACTCCAAAAATGTTTCGTCGTTGGCCACTGTCAGCGCCTGGAGAGGCGTGTTGCTGCGGCCACGGCGGGTGCAGACGGTTTGAAAATCGGGAGCGTCGAAGGTCGTGAACAAGGGATGGGGAGCGCTGCGGAAAAACAGAGTGTACAGGCCGCGGCGATAACGGGCGGGTCCGGAATCGGCCGTCCATTTCTTCTGCGTCTGAGTGAACGCATAAACTCCTTCCGGCTGCGGCGGCTTCACGCTCGGTCCGCCGATTGTGCGATCCAAGAGGCCGCTGGCCGAGAGTGACGCATCGCGCACGATCTCGGCGTCGAATCGAACTCGCTCTTGCCGGGCGAGGAGCAGATTACGCGGATCTTTCTCTTTCAGATCGGCTCGGAAATTCGACGACTGGCGATAGGTGTTGCTGGTGACAATCAGCCGGTGCATTTCTTTTAGCGACCAACCCCGCCGAATAAACTCGGCCGCCAGCCAATCGAGCAATTCGGGATGCGAAGGCGGCGTGCCTTGCGTGCCAAAATCCTCTTCTGTCTCGACCAAGCCCCGGCCAAAGTAGCGCATCCAGAGCCGGTTCATTTGCACGCGTGGCGTGAGCGGGTTTTCCGAACTGACGAGCCAGCGGGCCAAATCGAGGCGATTGCGAGTGTCTGACTGGGGCAATTCGGGCGGCACGGAGTCGAGCACGTCTGGCAACAGCGTCCCTACTTCTTTGTCCGGCCGCAGAAAGTCCCCTCGCAAATAGACATAAGTGTCGCGCGGTTTGTCGAGTTCTTTCCAAACCATGAGATCAGCCGTGTCGGGCGAGGCAGTGCCCCGGCGCCGGCCCGCTTTGCCAGCGGCTTCGGCTTTCGTGAAGGAATCGGCCAGCAAGAGTGACTGCTCGCGAGAGCGCTTGTCTGCCGGCAATCGCAACGCGGTCAACAGTGGCTGATCGATAGCGGCTTGTTTCGTGGGAGCGGTTTCTGTCAGATCGATGGCGAATCGTCCGACCACGTAGTCGGCATTGGAGTTGTGAAAGAGCTTCACCTCTAGCGACTGGCCCGCATCAATAGTGATCGGTTTTTCGAGAACGAACACGGCGGTGTGATCGGCGTTGAGCGTGGCCGTTTGGCCAAACCCAACATTGATGGCCCAGCCGGTTTTGGCATCGTCGTCGATCGCGGCCGATGCCGGATAGCTGGGCTGCTCGTGATCGGCATAGGCCGTTTTGAAGTCGAGCTCCTGATCCCCCAGCTTGGCCGTGAAATCGGTGAGGACGAAGTTTCCGTTGCTCGCGCGGCCTGGACCTTTACGGGGGAGCGATGGATGGGTGAGAGTGCGCAGCCGCACGGCGGCGAGTTGCTTCAAGTCGGTCTTGGCGACGAGGCGGTAGGTGTCGTTATCCGACCCACGGCCGTCGGAGAGGAGCGAATTGTCGTCCAACAGGTCGAAGCCCGCGTTCGATTCGGTGCCGTACTCGACATATTGGATGGGCTTCCATTGGGCGTCAGCCGCGTCTTGCTGGGCGTCGAGCTTTTCGAGGCGGGCGAGCTCTTCTTTCTCCCAAGCGGCCAGATGCTCGGGTGTAGGCGCGGTCGGCTGCGGCGGAGTGACGGGGCGGCCAAAGATTTCGCCGCGAGTGACTGGAATTGTCGCGCCGCGATTGTTGATGTCGGTGCCGCTATTGAAAAAAGCGAACATTTCGTAGTATTCGCGGTGCTGAATGGGATCGAACTTGTGCGTGTGGCATTGGCAACAACCGATAGTCAGGCCGAGCCAAACCGCGCCGGTCGTGTTCACGCGATCCACGACCGCTTCGTGGCGGAATTGCTCCTTGTCGGTGCCCCCTTCTTCGTTGATGAGGGTGTTACGGTGAAAGGCCGTCGCGACGAGTTGGCTCTTCGTGGCATTGGGGAGCAAATCGCCGGCGAACTGCTCGATCGTGAATTGGTCAAACGGCATGTCGTCGCTCAAGGCCTTGATCACCCAGTCGCGATAGGGCCACATCGGGCGCTCGCTGTCGATCGAGTAGCCGTTGCTATCGGCGTAGCGTGCCTGATCGAGCCAATGGCGGCCCCAGCGTTCGCCGTAGTGGGGAGAGGCGAGGAGGCGTTCGACAAGCGTGTTGTAGGTCTCACGGCCCGCAACGAACGATTCCACTTCCTCGGGTGATGGTAGTAGCCCAGTTAGATCAATCGAAACGCGGCGGATGAGCGTGGCGGCATCCGCTGCTGACGACGGGCGAATTCCGTCTTGTTCTAGTCGCGACAGAATAAAGCGGTCGATGGGGTTTTGAATCCAAGACTCTTGCTTCACGGCTGGCGGCAGAACAGGAACTAGCGGCAAAAAGGCCCAGTGCCCCTCATACTCGGCCCCCTGCTCGATCCAGCGCCGCAGGATGCCAATTTGCTCTTCAGTCAGATGTGGTTTCTTGCTCGCGGGGGGCGGCATCTGCTCGTCGGGATCGGTCGATGTCACTCGTTTGAGTAGCGTGCTTTGGTCGGGCTTGCCGGGAACAATCGCCGCATATCCACCCAGGTCGGCGATTGCCCCTTCGCGGATATCCAGCCGCAGATCGGCCTCGCGATGCTTGGGATCGGGTCCGTGGCAGTAAAAGCAATTGCCCGAGAGGATGGGCCGCACGTGCTGATTAAAGCTTACCTTTTCCGGCACTTCGGCTTGTACGCTGCTGGCGACCAAAAGCACCGCCAACGCGAGCTTGGCCAGGTTCATCAATCGAAGAGGCTGCAACATCATTCCCCGCGCTCCCAATCAAGGTAGCCAGCTATCGTAATACGGATCGAGGCGGAGAAAAAACAATCAGTGGAAAGATGTAGTGTCCTGATTTGAACTCTCGATCAAACTTCTTCGACAAGTATCAATCGCACCACCGGTGTTAGCGAACGAGCTTTGTGAGCGTGCCCTTGCGGAATGAACAAACCGTCACCTTTTTTATAATTCACTGACTGACCGTGGTAATCCACTTCCAAAGCGCCGTCGAGAACCAGCCCGATATGCCCTTTTTCACACCAGTCATGCTCGATGAAGTCCTCGCTCAACTCCAGAAGTCGAAGCTGTTTTCCATCCGCATCGTATGACTTAAACCGCGCACCGAAAATCGGCGATTCCCACTCCATGCCAGCGAAGTCGATTTTGAACGGCAACATGCAAGTCATTCTACCTGGCCAATTTCAAATTGGAACACTGTCTGCAAAGTGGGTCGTAAACTGCATATTCCAGCAACCGGCAGCCCAACCGGAACTTGCACTTCGGACTAGTGATGCACCGGTTTCCGCGCTAGACTATGACAATGCAAAACATGGCCATGCCATCGAACCAACTGTGGCGTGTGTTGATCGCGTGGCAAGCAATGCTGCTGGTCACGGTAGTTTCGAGCGCGGCGGAGCCGAAGCCGCTGGCGCATGCGCATGCTCACAATGATTACGAGCACGCGCGGCCGCTGTTGGATGCGCTAGATCATGGGTTTTGTAGCGTGGAGGCCGATATTTGGCTGACGCCGGATGGGCTGCTGGTCGCTCACGATCGGAAGGATTTGAAGCCAGAGCGTACGCTGCAGTCGCTTTATTTGAAGCCGCTGCGGGAGCGAATTAAGACGAATGGCGATGGCGTTTATAAAGATGGGCCGCGGTTTTTTCTGTTGGTTGACATAAAGACCGAGACGGAGGCGACCTACGCTGCGCTCGATCCCGTGTTGGCACAGTACGCGGATATTTTGACTGTGACGCGAGACGGCAAGCTGGAGCCGAAAGCGGTCACGGTGGTATTGAGTGGCAATCGGGCGTTTGAGACGATCGCCAAGCAGCGCGTGCGATATGTGGGCATTGATGGCCGGCCCGAAAACCTGGAGACGAACCCGCCGGTAGAGTTGTATCCTTGGGTCAGTGCCAATTGGACGCTGCTGTTCAAGTGGAAGGGCGAGGGGCCGATGCCGAGGGCGGAGCAGGAAAAGTTGCAGGCGATGGTTAAGCGGACTCACGAGCAGGGCAGAAAAATTCGCTTTTGGGCGACGGCTGAGAAGCCCGCGATGTGGAAGGAACTGCATGATGCAGGGGTCGATTTCATCAATACGGACAAGCTGGATGAGTTGCAGAAATTCTTAAGCCACGAAACACGCGAATGAGAATAAGGCCAGCCATGCAACCGCTAGCGCATGTCGATGATTGGGAGGAGTCGCTGCAGACTCGCTATCCCGCGGCGGGAAGTGAGAAGCCGCAGGAGGCGTTTCGCGATTATCGCGCGGAGGCGCGGGCGAGCGTGAAGGAGTTTTACCGGCTGAATCACCGTTATCAGACGCTGGAATTCGTGCAGCAAAAGAAGGCGGAGTATTTGCCGCTGCGGAAGAAGCGGATGAGCGTGTGGGAGGCGATGGAGTTTTTGAACACGCTGGTGGATGACAGCGATCCTGATACGGATTTGGGCCAGATCGAGCACTTGATGCAGACGGCAGAAGCGATTCGCCGTGATGGACATCCGCGCTGGTTCATTCTGACGGGGCTGATTCACGACCTGGGGAAAATACTCTGCTTGTTTGGCGAGCCGCAATGGTGCGTGGTGGGGGATACGTTTCCGCTGGGCTGCGCGTTTTCGGAGAAGATTGTGTTTCCCGAGTTCTTTGTGGAGAATCCGGATAGCGCGAATCCGGCGTACAAGACCGCGTGCGGAATTTATTCGAGCGGCTGTGGGCTCGATAACGTGCAACTCTCGTGGGGCCACGATGAATATTTGTATCAAGTCACGAAGGCGTATTTGCCAGAGCCGGCGCTGTATATGATCCGCTATCACTCGTTCTACCCGGGGCACAAGGAGCGGGCCTACGAGCATTTGATGAACGATCGCGATCGCGAGATGTTTGAGTGGGTGCGGGCGTTCAATCCGTATGATCTCTACAGCAAGGCCGCCGCTCGACCAGATGTGGCGGCGCTGCGGCCCTTCTACGAAGACCTGATCGCCGAGTATTTTCCGCCGGTGCTCGATTGGTAATGCGGCACGTGCCTTGCTTCACCAATCGTCTTAAATGTGCCAGCATTGGCATTACAAACCGTCTATCCGTCACAACCTACCTAGTTGTGGCCATAAAGTGATAGCAAATGCATGCTGGCGCGATTTTGTCTCAAGCAGAACCTGTGCAAATGGGCGCGACCTGACCTATGATTCAGTTGGTTCACTGGGATGAATTGTAACGCGATGAGTTTTAACGAGCAGACGGCCGAAGGGTCTGCTGCTACACGAGGAGCGAGATCATGTTTCGGGTAACGAAAGCAATGTTGGCGGTGTTGGTGGCTAGTGTTGTTGGCTTGTCGAGTAACTCGGCTGAGGCTTTTGGCCATCGCCGCATGGCTTATTCGCCCGTCGTAGTAGCGGCTCCCGTTCCGGTGACAGCCGCATACTTTCCTGCAGCGCCGATCATTGTTGGCCGCCCCATCATCGTTGGCCGCCCAATGGTTGTTGGCACGCCAATCATCGCGGCTTCGCCAGTTGTGACCACGGGCTTTGCCCCCACGTTCACTCCCGTAACGAGTTTCCAAGCTGCCCCGACAACCACTTTCTTTGCTCCGCAGAACAGCGCGTTCATTGCACCGCAGCCAACGACAACGTTTTTTGCCCCGTCCGCACAGACGATGGTCGCACCAGCCGCGACTATGCCCACGACGACGTTTTTCGCCCCGCAAGCCGGTTTCGTTGCTCCGCAGGCCGGTTTCGTTGCTCCGCAGGCCGGCTTCGTCGTCCCGCAAGCTGGGTTTGTCCCGCCGACCCAGACTTTTTATGCTCCGACGATCAACAATGTTGTTCCGCGGCCGTGGTAGCCTTCAATCGGTAAGCTGCGCCTCCTTTGCGGATCGCAGCAATCCTCAGACCCGTTGAACCCAACACCTCGGCAGCTAAGAGTTGCCGGGGTGTTTTTTTTGCGCCAATTACACGGTTGATTTTCCCCTCGCGCGCGTCGATCATAGGTTGGCCTTGAATCGCGACTGCTTTGCCTGTTCGCCGATTGGCTCAGCCCACCTCACGATCCTCTCCCTCTCGCGCTAGTGTCTGTACATGACCGCCATCGCTGATCCCGCGCCATCGTCTGGCAAGTTCGTAGCACCTCATCCTGGCTCCAAGGCCATGCCGCGGTGGGACACCGCCGAGCTGATCGACGCTCCAATCTTCACTTGGAAAAACATCCTCGCCATGATTGGTCCCGGGCTCGTGATGGGCGCGAGCGCCATCGGCGGCGGCGAATGGCTGGCCGGTCCCGCAGTAACCGCGAAATATGGCGGCGCTTTACTGTGGGTCGCCACCGTCAGCATCATCTTTCAAGTCATCTACAACATCGAGATCAGTCGCTACACGCTTTACACCGGCGAGCCCATCTTTACCGGCAAGTTTCGCTTACCGCCGCATCCGATGTTTTGGTTGGTCGTTTATCTCATGCTCGACTGGGGCTCGGTTGCGCCGTATCTGGCTTCAAACGCGGCTGTCACCGTTGACACCGCCATCCTGCAGCGTTTGCCAGACATCAAAAACAACTTTAACGATTGGATTCTGCATAAAGGCGTCTGCACGGTTTTGTATTTGACGATCATGATTCCGCTGGTCTTTGGTGGCAAAATCTATGACTCTCTCAAGGTGCTGATGTCGCTCAAATTGATCGTGGTAATAGGATTTCTGATGATCATGGGCATCTTCTATGCGAAGCCGGAAAGTTGGATCGAGATCTTTACCGGACTTTTCAAATTTGGAACGCTGCCGGTAGTGAGTGAATCGGGTTATCAGACGGGAAATATCTTTACGTCGCTCGCGAATACTGGCAAATTGCCCGAGATCGATTTCGCTCTGTTCGGCGTAATCGCCGGGTTGGCGTCGATCGCGGGAAACGGCGGGCTAACCAACACTCCGATTAGCAATTTCACACGCGATCAAGGTTGGGGCATGGGCCACCACGTTGGTGCGATTCCGAGCGTGGTCGGCGGGCACGGCATCAGCCTTTCCCATGTCGGTTGCGTGTTCGAAGTTACTTCTGAGTCTTTGCCACGTTGGAAACGGTGGTATCGGCACATTGCCCGCGATCAACTGCTCGTGTGGATGGGCGCGTGTTTGCTCGGTGTCGCGTTGCCTAGCATTTTGTCGGTTGGATTTCTGCCACGCGGAACGAATGTTGGTGATGCGGCAGCGGCGATGACGGCCGGCGGCGTGCAGAACCAAGTGACGAACCCGCCGCCTGGCGTGCTCGTCACTGCCCTTGGGCTTCAAGACTGGCTCTCTGGCCCCAGCCTCGGTCGGTTCTTCTGGGGCTGCACGTTGTTTTGTGGATTTCTGGTGCTCATCACCAGCCAAACGACCACGATGGACGGCTTCACGCGACGCTGGGTCGATGTCATCTGGACTGCCAGTGCCAGGCTCCGCAAACTCGATACGAGCGCTATCAAGTACGTTTATTTCACCGTGCTCTGTATCTATGCCGCGATGGGCTTGGCGATCCTGTGGATTTTCGATTCGCCGCTGGGCGTATTCAAGCTTTCGACGACGTTTTACAACGTAGCCCTCGGCTTTAGCTGTTGGCACACAATCTTTGTGAACTGCTGGCTGCTACCGCGCGAACTGCGGCCTGCTTGGTACATGCGAATCTTGCTCGGAATGGCTGGATGCTACTTCCTGTTGCTTGCAGTTCTTACGTCGCTTCAGTATTTAGGTGTAATTTAATAGGCCTACCACGAGCAAATCTTACGAAAATTCGCCACGAAGCTGCCTCCGGCTGTATAATTAACCGTTGTAAAGTAAATAACCTATGCACGCCGACTACTTTGACGAAACCTTAAACGTGTTCACTTCGCGTGTTCCTACAAGCCGTTCAAAATTGTGCTGGTTAGCGGCAATCGGTTTGAAGTGGACCATCCGAAAGCGATTACCTTTCGTGAAGGCGGCGCAGTTTATTTAGCGCCCGGCAGAATCCCGGTCGTTTTTGACCACGAGGGTGTCAGCGAAATCGTTGGCGATTTGATGGGCCATTTGGACGAGTCTTCGCATTGAGCTGCGCGTGGGAGCGGTTAATCCTCCTTCGCAAACATCCCCTCAAACGACGTCCGTGTTGCTTCGAGGCCGCGGCGCATCATGACGATGTCCATGCCGAAGGAGAGCATGCGGCAGCCGAGGTCGTAGGCTCGTTGGGCAAATTTTGGATTGACGGCGATGGTGCCCCATTGCTTGTTGTGTTTCTTGCAAGCGGCGGCGACCCGTTCGAGGGCACTCCAGAGTTTTTCGCTTTCCCATTGGGCGAGGACGCCGAGCACTTGGGAGAGGTCGCTGGGGCCGGCGAAGAGCAGATCGACGCCGTCGATGGCGGCGATGGCGTCGCATTCTTCGAGCGCGCCGAGCGTTTCGATTTGGATGGCGACGAAGTTGTCGCGGTTGGCGTCAGCGGCAAGTTGCGGCAGTGACTTGCCGCCGTAGTTCGCGTCGTAGCCACTGGCGTTGAGGCCGCGGTTGCCGCGTGGGGCGAATTTGACCCATTGCATGAATTCTTCGGCGTGCTTGGCCGATTCGATGCGGGCCGCCATCAGTCCGCCGGTGCCGGCCTCGAGGTTCATCGTGGCGTCGGCGTAGTTCGTCATGGGCATCCGCACGAAGCAGTCCAGGCCGTTGGCCCGCCCGGCACAGGCCGCCATGACGACTTGTTCGTAGGTGATTCCCACATGTTCCTGGTCGATCCAAAAGCCGTGATAGCCGCCAACCATGCCGTGAATGTCGAAAACGGCTGGCTGCATGAGCCGGCCAACACAAAAAATGCGACAGAGCTGACCCTGGGCCAGGCGAGACTTGAAGTTATGCATGCGTGTGATGAATGCAGGAAAATGAATGCTGAAACGTGGAATTGCCGCATCGTAACTCAAGGCAGCTTAAGTAGAAACGACCCCGCGTGACGACATAGTAAGTAGCCGACTAGCGATAATGTCTAGTGCTAGCCGGCATTGAGTGCAGAGTCTGCCCAGTTTATGAAGTTCCCGTAAGCCGCACGGTCTATCTTGTCGGGGTTGTAACAGGGTGGTACGCTCTAAGTGCTGACCAGTTTGTTTTGCGAACCTCGTGGCGGAAGGGGAAACTAATCCCCGTAATCGTCCGCTTTAGGGAACCTGTCCCGCCACGAATGGAGTGCGGCGAGCGATCGATTCGGCTGCCGTAACTTTGTCGGGTTTTGCCGTGGATTTTCAGCTTCATCTCGAAACCGAAACGGTGGACCATTGCCATCCGTCGAAGCCGCTGTGCGCGCAGCCAACTGACAGCGTGCGGAGCGTGCTGCGGATGCTGCAAGAGGCTCGCACCGGCGCGGCGATGATCTGCATCGATGGCAAGCTAGTGGGTGTATTCACGGAGCGTGATGCCCTGCAGTTGCTAGCGGACAGCGCGAATCTCGATGTGCCAGTATCCGAGGTGATGATTCGCCATCCGGTCACCGTGCTAAAAACCGATACGGTGGCGAAGGCCATTTTGCTCATGAGCGGTGGTGGTTTTCGCCGACTACCGATTGTCGATGACCAGGGTTTGGTGCAGGGGGTTCTGAAGGTGTCTAGCCTGCTGCACTATCTGGTCGAGCATTTTCCCAAAATCGTACACACGCTGCCTCCCGCGCCGCACTACAAGTCGGCGGATCGGGAAGGAGCCTAAAGCCCGCTGACGCGGGAATGACCAATGACGAAATCACAATGACCAATAAGTTGGAATTTTCAGGCACCAAGATTGGTCACGGGCACCGCCGCGCAGCGGTGGTCGGCTTGGAGATTGGTCATTTGCAGCGACTTTGAAATAATTGAACTACTGCCCTCGAGAATGAGGCATCCTCCACAGAGGACTTCCAGAAAAAGCTATGTCCACGACGATGATTGAACCAGTTGCCGAGACTCACAAGGAAATCCACCAGATTCCAAGCGCGACGGTGCGTTTTGCCGGCGACTCGGGCGATGGTATGCAGCTCACGGGCGAGCAATTCACGCGCACGAGCGCGCTGCTGGGCAACGACGTTTCGACGTTTCCCGACTACCCGGCCGAAATTCGCGCCCCGCGTGGCACGTTGGCGGGCGTCAGCGGTTTTCAGGTGCATTTTTCCAGCACCGACATCTACACGCCTGGCGACGCCCTCGACGCCCTGGTGGTGATGAACCCTGCGGCGCTGAAGACCAATCTGGCCGACCTGCGCAAAGGCGGAATCCTCATCGCCAACGTCGATAATTTCGAAAAGAAGGACTACGACATGGCGGGTTATGAGCAAAACCCGCTCGATTCGGAAGTGCTGGAGCATACGTACCAGCTCTACAAAGTCCAGATGACGAAGATCGTTCGTACGGCGCTCAAAGACACGGGCATGGGCCAGAAGGAAGTTGATCGCTGCAAAAACTTCTTCGCGCTCGGCTTGGTCTATTGGCTGTACGGCCGCGACATGGAGCCGACGTTGCGGTTCCTGAACGAAAAGTTTGCGACGAAGCCGGACATCATTGAAGCCAACACGCGGGCCCTGCGAGCCGGTTGGAACTATGGCGAAACGACCGACGCTTTTGCCTCGACCTACAAGATCGACAAGGCGAAACTGCCCGCCGGCACTTATAAGAACATCAGCGGTAATGTGGCCATGGCCTACGGCCTGATGACCGCGGCCAAGGTGAGTGGCAAAGAATTGTTTCTGGGTAGCTATCCCATTACACCCGCCAGCGACATTCTGCACGAACTCTCGAAGTTCAAAAATTACGGCGTGCGGACATTCCAGGCCGAGGATGAGATTTCGGCCATCTGTTCGGCCATCGGCGCGGCCTACGGCGGCCACATGGCGATTACGACCTCCAGCGGCCCGGGCATCGCCCTCAAAGGCGAAGCGATCGGCTTGGCGATCATGATGGAACTGCCAATGCTGATCATCAACGTTCAACGCGGCGGTCCCAGCACCGGCTTGCCGACCAAGACGGAACAAGCCGACTTATTCCAGGCGATTCTTGGCCGCAACGGCGAATCGCCGATGCCCGTCATCGCCGCTCGCAGCCCGTCCGATTGCTTCGAGGTAGCTCAAGAGGCTTGGAGAATCTCCACGCGGTTGATGCTGCCGGTCATGGTGCTATCCGACGGTTACATCGCCAATGGCAGCGAGCCGTGGATGATTCCCGACGTGAACAAGCTGCCCAAGATCGAAATCAAACACCCCGGTCCGATCGAATCGGGCGAAAAGTTCCTGCCCTATAAGCGCGATGAACTGCTCAGCCGGCCGTGGGGCCTGCCCGGAACCAAGGGGCTGATGCACCGCGTCGGCGGCCTGGAAAAGCAAGATATCACCGGCAACGTGAACTACGATCCGGCGAATCACCAGCACATGATCAACACGCGGGCGAAGAAGGTTGAGAATGTTGCCCAGATCATCCCTCCGCTCGAAGTCGAAGGCCCGGCCACTGGCGACCTGCTCGTCTTGAGCTGGGGCGGAACATTCGGCGCGTGCAAAACGGCTGTTGAAGCCTGCCTGAGCCAGGGGTTATCCGTCGCTCACGCTCACCTGCGGTGGCTCAATCCGTTTCCGAAGAACATCGAAAAAGTACTCCGCAGCTACAAGAAGGTTTTGATCCCAGAGTTGAACCTAGGTCAGCTCCGCATGTTCATTCGCGCGAAGTACCTGATCGACGCTCAGGGCCTGAACAAGGTCAAAGGCTTGCCCTTCGCCGTGCATGAAGTTGTGGACGAAATTCGCAAGCAACTTGGCCTCTCGACTAACGGCCAACCCGCGAAAGAAACCCACGCTGCCGTAGCTGAGTTGGCTGGCACCACCGGTGACGGCGGCTAGCAGCTCTCGTTCCCACGCTCCGCGTCGTTCTTCAACCATACAAAACAACTATCCATCCTATAAAGCCATGTCCACTACACTTCCCACCGCTCCTGCCCCGCTGACCGCCAACGATTTTGCCAGCGATCAAGATATTCGCTGGTGCCCCGGCTGCGGCGATTACGCCATTCTGGCCCAGATGAAGAAAGTGCTGCCGCAAACGGGCGTTGCACGCGAGAACATGGTGTTTGTCAGCGGCATCGGCTGCAGCAGCCGCTTTCCGTACTACATGAACACCTACGGCATGCACAGCATTCACGGTCGTGCCCCGGCCATCGCCACCGGCCTGAAGTGCGTGCGGCCCGATTTGCAGGTCTGGGTTATCACCGGCGATGGCGACGCCCTCTCCATCGGCGGCAACCACTTCATTCACCTCATCCGCCGCAACGTCGATCTCAAAATCGTGCTGTTCAATAACCGCATTTACGGCCTGACCAAGGGGCAATACTCTCCCACATCGCAGCTCGGCAAAGTGACCAAAATCACGCCCATGGGCGCGATAGACAATCCGCTCAATCCCCTTTCGGCTGCCATTGGCTGCGAATCATCTTTCGTCGCCCGCTCGATCGATGTAAACGTCAAGCACCTCGGCGAAACGCTGAAGCGTGCCGCCCAACACAAAGGCACGGCTTTCGTTGAGGTCTATCAGAACTGCAACATTTTCAACGACGAAGCTTGGGAATACGCTACCAATCGCGAAACCAAGTTCGACACGACCATCGAGCTAGAGCACGGAAAGCCGCTCATCTTCGGCAAGAATAAAGACAAAGGCATTCGCCTCAACGGCACGGAGCCGGAAATCGTCGAGCTGGGCAAGGGCGTCAATCCAGACGACCTGCTCTTCCACGATGAAAAGTCCCCCGAGCCCACGCTGGCCTACCTGCTCAGCCGCATGCGGCACCCCGAATTCCCCGAGCCCATCGGTGTCTTCCGCGATATCGATTCGCCCAAGTACGATGTCGAGCTGAACCACCAGATCGACACCGCTCGCGCCAAGAAGGGCCCCGGCGACCTGAACGCCCTCTTCAATAGCGGCGAAACGTGGACGGTGGCGTAATCCCGTAGGGTGGGACCAGTTGTAGGGTGGGACAAGCGAGCTTGCTCGCGCCAGCCCACCATTTTCCGACTCAAAACTTGCCATCCCGCACCTGAAACTTCGTCGGCTTATCCAATAGCTCGCCGCCGCACTTCACCCACTCGGCAATCCATCGACAAAGTTGCTCGATAGGCACTGTCGGATAGCCAAACAGCCGGTGGCCAAGCTGGCCGTTCGAGAGCAGAGCCTCCTCCCCTTCTCGGCCAGCAAATACCAGTGGCTGGCCGAGCAACTCGCCAAGCTTCTGGCAAATCCGCCGAACCGAAATCGTTTCCGGTCCCGCGAGGTTGACGACGAACGGCGGCGAGGCGGCCTGGGCCAGCGATTGCAGCGTCATCGCATTGGCGTCCCCCTGCCAAATCACGTTCACCGCTCCCATCGTCAAGTCGATCGGTTCGCCGGCCAGAATCTGCCGGGCCAAATCGACGAGCACGCCATAACGCAGCTCACAGGCGTAATTCAGCCGCAGAATCGAGACTTTCGTTCCTGCGCTTTGGCTGAAATATTCGTACATCCGTTCGCGGCCGACGCAGCTTGCCGCATATTCCCCCACCGGTGCCAGCGGATCACTTTCAATCGACCCGCCCTGCGTCAGCGGCGTCAGCGGATACACATTACCCGTCGAAAACGCCGCGATCCGGCTGCCGACAAACCGCTGGCAGAAATTGGCCGGCATCCAGCAATTCACGGCCCAGGTCTCTCCCGCCCGGCCCGACGAGCCGAACTTTAACGCCGTCATCACGACCACATTGGCCGCGTCCGGCAAGCCCTGAACCTGCTTCGGATCGAGCAAATCGCACGTCAGCGGCTCCACGCCATGCTTTTGCAGCCACCCCGGCAAATCCCGATTACTGAACCGCGCCGCCCCAATCACCCGCCGCTTTTTGCCTGATTCCTGCGAAGCCCGAACCGCCATTCGCGCCAAAGTCGGGCCCATTTTGCCACCCACGCCTAGAATCAAGATGTCGCCATCTAGCTTCCCCAATGCCTCAATCACGCCCGGGCTGGGCGTGCTCAGCAGGTCGTCGAGAGCTTCGGTCGATTCGATTCGGTCGGAAAGCATGAGAATTCGTTTGTGCGCGGCCTGTTGGCTTCGGGCGATTTGCTGGCAATAATAACGCTTCTCTCCAGCCCCACAAACCGACCTCTCCCGGAGTGATGGTGTCTCGTTCATCGTACAGTATTACCGGTTTAGCCGCCGCCGCGATCGTCCTGCTGCGTGTCGGCATCGGCGTGCATTTCCTGTCCGAAGGTTGGGCCAAGCTGGAAAAACCTAAGCCGTTCTCGGCTGGCTTTTTTGGCAATGCCAAGGGGCCGCTGGCACCCGTCTATAAAAACCTGGTGTGGGATGCCGATGGCCTCTTCC
>JANNTN010000827.1:0-10860 GCA_031394445.1 Anatilimnocola sp. | reverse complement strand
TGTCGCGCCAGACGCAAAAGTCGAGGTGCCTGCTGACCGTTTTCGCTTCGACCCATCGGCTGTCCTCCAAGAACAAGTCACCTGAACGGGCACGATAGCAGGTCGCGGAAAACGATTCATACAGGCTTGCCGGAAGGACACGGTTCAACGACTTTTTGACAGAGGGACCACGGGTCCGAGCTTGTTGACGATTGCCAGATCGTGGTGCCGAGTGAGGAGGATTGGACCCTCGGCACAGGGCGACGCCGCTTGGGGCAGACTACTGTCGCCGGCGACGACGCACTGCGTGCTCCGCGATGTCTAACGCCAGCAAAGCAATGAGGTCGCTAGGCGGAGTGTGGGGCTCGTGCTGGCCTGCCGCAATGGCCTCGGCTTCAGATTGGCCGGGATTGGCGTTGATGTAGTTGATGATGTCGAGCACATCTTGGGCGACGACTTGATCGTCGCCATTCACATCGGGATAGGGCGGTCCGGTCTTGTTATTGCCAGCAATCAAGCCGGAGCCGTTGGCATTGATGTAGTTGATTGCGGCCAGCACATCGCCGGCGACGATGAATCCATCCGGCTGATTGGTCGTCGACCCGGTGACGTCGCGGCCATTGCGCTTTCCGGCTTCGGACGCATTGTGCAACCGATGTGTTTTCGTAATTACTATGTTGAATTGCTGCGAGACGCTAGTGTCGTCGCCTCCTGCGTCGTCTTTCAGCACGACGGTGACGATGGCGGTGCCGTGGGCGTTGGGCTGTGGCGTATACGTCAGGTTTCCTTGGGAATCGATGTGTGGCTGTACGGCGAACAGATCGTGACTGTCGTTCGTGACGGTAAGGGTGAGCATTTGGTTCGCCTCGTTGGCCGCGCCCGGGCTAATGTTCTTCACGCAGCCGAGCTCGGTCTTTTCTAAGGCCGGTCCATGCGTCAGGACATCCTCGTCAGCGGCAGTGGATGAATTGCTGAATGCGGCGAAGCTGGGCGGATCGTTGACGGAAATGATTTGGAAGCTCACCACCGCGTCGTCGGAGAGGAAGTCATCGACGCCACTGGTTTGGCCATTGTCCTGAAGCGTGTAGGCGAAGCCGGCCGGACCGAAGAAGGCCGGCGCGGGAGTAAAAATGATGTTCGTGCCGTCGATGGCGACCGTGCCGCCGAGGGGATCCTCGACCGCGATGATCGTCAGGGTTTGGCCCGCTTCGTTGGTCGGTCCGCGCGTATCGTTATTGAGTAGCGCGCTGAAGGGGATAGTGATTGGGTCGGCGTCTTCGACGATATCGTCGAGCGTGTCGTCGACGCCGCTGGGCAAGTCGTTGACCTCGGTGATGTTGAATGTGACGGTGGCTAGGGAGGACAGGAAATCGGGAAAACCCTCGGTCGTGCCGTTATCTTCGAGTAAATAGACGAAACGGGCGGGGCCGTTGTAATCGTCCGCGGGAATGAAAATCACCGTCTGGTCCAGGTCGTTGATGTTCACGTCGCCGCCGACGGTGCTAAGGACATCGATAATCGTCAGCGTCTGGCCGCTTTCATTGGCGGGGCCTTTCGTGTCGTTGACCAAGAGCGTAGCAAAGCTGATCGTCCGCGGCCCGGAATCTTCGGCCACGCTGGAGAGCGGATCGTTCACGCCCGTCGGCGGATCGTTGACCTCGGTGATCGTGAAGCTGACCGTGGCCGGGCTGGTCTTGAAGTCGGGCGAGCTGTTGGTCGTGCCAGTATCGCTCAGCGTGTAGATGAAGCTGGCCGGGCCGTTGTAGTCCGCCGTGGGCGTAAAGATCACGTCGGTGCCGCTCATGCTGACCGTTCCTCCGACGGCGGCAGCGACGTCGATGATGGTGAGCAACTGGTTCGCTTCGTTGTTTGGGCCGTTGGAGTCGTTGGCAAGGAGCGCATCGAAAGAGATTGTTCGAGGTCCAGAATCTTCCGCAATGCTGTCGAGCGGATCGTTCACGCCGCTGGGCGGGTCGTTCACTTCGGTGATCGTGAAGCTGACAGTGGCTTCGCTTGCCAGGAAGGCATCAACACCGTTGGTCGTGCCGTTGTCTTGCAGGGTGTAGACGAAGCTGGCCGGGCCGCTGTAGTCGGCGGCGGGCGTGAAGATCACGTCGCTGCCGCTGATGCCGACCGTGCCACCCACGGCGCCACTGACCGTCGTGATCGTTAGGATCTGGCTGCCCTCGCTGGTTGGACCTTTCAAGTCACCGCTCAAGAGCGTCGCGAATGCGATCGTTCGCGCACCGGAATCCTCGGCAATGCTGGATTGCGGATCGTTCATGCCGCTGGGCGGGTCGTTCACTTCAGTAATGGTGAAGCTCACCGTGGCCGTGCTGGTCAGGAAATCGGGCCCGCCGTTGGTCGTGCCATTATCGCTCAGCGCGTAGGTGAAGCTGGCCGGGCCGCTGTAATCGACGGCCGGTGTAAAGAGCACGTCCGTACCGCTGACACTCACCGTGCCACCGATAAGATTGCTGACTTGGGTAATGGTCAGCGTCTGGCCGCTTTCATTCGACGGTCCCTTCGAGTCGTTCGACAGCACCGTCGCGAAGGGAATGGTCCTGGCCCCAGAATCTTCCGCCACGCTGGAGAGCGGATCATTCACACCACTGGGTGGGTCGTTGACCTCGGTAACGGATACCGTGAACGTCCCCGTAATCGCATCGACGCCAACATTGGCCGTGCCGCCGTCGTCCTGCACGGTGACGGTGATCACCGCCGTGCCCGACTGATGCGCCACCGGCTTGTACGCGAGCGAACCTGTTGCATTCGCGCTCGTGTAATTGACCGTCGGGTTGGGGATCAGTCCAGGGTTGCTGCTGGTGGCCGTGATCGTCAGCGTTTGTGTTTCACTCGGCCCGGCGGCGATACCAGTCAAGTTGATGACCTGTGTTCCCGCGTTCTCCAGGACCGCTGCCGGATCGGCAATGGCGTCCAGCGTCGGTACATCGTTCACGGGCATCACATTGACCGTGAACGTCCGCGTAACAGTATCGACACCCCCGTTGACCATACCGCCGCTGTCTTTCACCGTCACGGTGATGACCGCCGTGCCCGACTGATTGGCTACGGGCGTGAATGAGAGCGAGCCGGTCGCATTCGCACTTGTGTAATTGACCGTCGGGTCAGGAATCAGCCCGGGGTTGCTGCTGGTGGCTGTCACCATCAGCGTCTGCGACTCACTCGCCCCGGCTGTGATTCCCGACAGGTTGATTGTTTGCTCCAGCGCGTCTTCCAGGATCGCCGCCGGGTCGGCAATCGCGTCCAGCGTCGGGGCCCGGTTGGGGGTCTGGGAAAACTCGGAGGTGTTTCCCGCCGCATCGGTCGTTGTGGCGGTGATGATTCGGCGAACGGAGAAGTCACCCGTGAATGCTTGCGTGAAACTCGCATTGCCGTTGGCGTCCGTCGTGACCGTCGTCGATCCGACAAAAACTTCCCCTTCGCCATATCCAGACGGGTCAGCCGCTGTGCTGGCGAAGAATTCAAGCGTGTGCGGAGCATTCGGGGTGCTATTCAGAGTGCCGACGACGGTCAGCGTGTTGCCGACGATCGCGGTGGCGGTCAGCACGGGAAAATTGAGCAGGCCATTCGATCCCGTATCAGCGTCGCCCAAGTCGTTCGCTGTCACGCCGTCGGCCCCCAGGTCGATTCCCAATCTGCCGTTGTCATGGATCGCGTTGCGGCGGACCGAATTTCCCATTGAGGTCCCGCCGGATACCACCACGCCGCCACCCCCGTTGAAGGCGATGGTGTTTCCCGTCCCGGCGGCCGTGCCTCCGGTCATATTATTCGTGCCGCCGGCATCAATGAAGACTCCAGAAAACTGATTTCCTAATTCGATACTGCCTGTCACATCTGTGCCGATGTAGTTTCCCTGTACGAGTGCTGCTGTCGTCGCACCGATCAGCACGCCGTTGTTTCCATTTGCCGAAATGATATTCCGGGCGGCGGCCACCGAGCCGCCCACAATGGTGCCAGGAGCGTTGACGTACACACCTTGGTACGAATTCCCGATGGCTACAGTGCCAGCCGGATTGAGACCGATCACGTTTCCCGCAATCTTCGTACCCGTTGTCGTCGCGTCGTTTATCCCGACACCAACCTGCTTGTTCCCCGAAACGACATTTCCCTCGCTGGCATCGCGCACTCCATCTGCATTCGTGCCAATCAACGTATTTTTCGATCCGTTATACGCGGCTACACCCCACCAAGCATTTCCAATCGCCGTGTTCCCGCCCGCGTTCAGGCCGACCACGTTGCCTTGAATCACCGTGCCGTTGGACGCATCCACGCCGATCCCGAAATTACCGTTGCCCGATACGAGATTGCCCTCCCCCGCGTCTCCCTGGCCGTCGCTATTCGTCCCAATGATCGTGGCAGCCGCTCCGCTATGTACGAGAACGCCTGAAATCGCATTGCCGATGGCCGCGGTTCCGTCTGCGCTGGTGCCGATGTAGTTTCCGGCGATGCGATTGGCGTCCGTCCCTGCACCAATTACTAGGACGCCTTCAAAACCGTTGCCGGAAAGGATGTTCCGCTCCGCCGCATCGTTCATGCCGTCGCCGTTGGTGCCAATGAGGTTCCGTTTGACGGCATTTATTAACAGTACGCCGCGCCCGCCGTTCCCAATCGCCGCCGTCCCGGCCGCATTCGTTCCGATGTAGTTTCCGGCCACCGTATTGCTGTCGCTGCCGGCGTCGCCGATCCCGACGCCGTCTGCGTCGTTACCGGAAATCAAGTTCCTCGCCGCGGTCGCGCTCCCGCCGATTACGTTATTCTTTGCGCCGCCGACGATGATCAATCCACTGAGCTTGTTTCCCAGGTCGGCGGTGCCGGTCACATCCGTGCCGATGTAGTTGCCGGCCACGCGATTGAGGTCGGTTCCGGCATCCGCGATAAGCACGCCTTCGAACCCATTCCCGGAAATAATGTTCCGTTCCGCCGCATCGCTTATGCCGTCGCCATTGGTGCCGACAATGTTTTTCTGTGCGCTGCGGAGAATCACGATGCCGCGGTTGGCATTGGGGATCGCCGCCGTGCCGGCCGCGTTCGTCCCGACGAAGTTTCCAGCCACGATGTTGTTGTCGCTGCCCGGGTCGCCAATGCCGATGCCGTCCCAGCCATTACCCGAAACTAAGTTGCCCTCGACGGCGTCGCCCATTCCGTTGCCATCGGTGCCGATCACGTTATTCTTGGCGCCCAAAACAATCACCACGCCATCAATCTTGTTCGCGAGGGCGGCCGTGCCACTGGCATTCGTCCCGATGTAGTTGCCCGCCACACGGTTGTTGTCCGTTCCCGGATCGCCAATATAGACGCCGTGATAGAGGATGGCACCAGAGATTACGTTGCGTTCGGCCACGTCGGCCACGCCATTGCCATCCGTGCCCACGCGATTACCTTTCGCCCCGGCTGCGATGATCACGCCATGATGGCCCACCCCGAGAGCCACGTTGCCTGTCACGTCGGTGCCAATAAAATTCCCCGCGACGATGTTGTTGTCAGCCCCCGCTCCGCTGATTTGCACTCCCTGATACTGCGTGCCCGCAATGATGTTTCGTTCGAGTTCGTCGGCAGTCCCGTCGCCGTTCGTCCCGATTCGGTTCGATTTCGCGCCGTTGTAAATCCCAACGCCATTACTGCCGTTGGGAATCGTTGCGTTGCCGGCTGCATTTGTGCCAATGTAGTTTCCGGCCACGATGTTGTTGTCTGTTCCCGCGTCGCCGATGCCTACACCGTCCGCATCGTTGCCTGAAATGACATTTCGCGCCGCCGCAGTGCTGCCGCCAATCGTGTTATTCTTCGCCCCCGTGACGACGATCACACCGCTTAATTTGTTGCCCAAATCAAGCGTGCCCGTTACATCCGTACCGATGTAATTGCCGGCAACGGTGTTGTTGTCGGTTCCCGCATCGCGCAAGACGACGCCAAAATACGTCTTGCTTCCCGAAATAATATTCCGCTCGGCCGCGTCGCCAACGCCGTCGCTGTTGGTACCAATGCGGTTGTTTTTGGCGCCATTCAAAACAATCACGCCGTGGTTCGTGTTCCCCAGCGAGGCGTCGCCCGCGGCGTTGGTCCCAATGAAATTCCCGGCGATCACGTTATTGGTGGAGGTGGGCCCATCGATGGAAATGCCATCGACCAGGTTGCCCGAAACAACGTTCCCCTCGCTCTCATCGTTCACGCCGTCGCCATTGGTGCCGATCACGATGTTCGTGGGGCCGGAATTGGCATCGCCCCACAGCGCAATCCCATTCACGCTGTTGCCCAGCGCTGCTGTTCCCGGGGCGCTCACTCCGATCAGGTTACTTTGAATCGTGACGACTCCACCTCGCACAAAAATCCCACTGTGGTCGTTGCCCGAGATCAGGTTGCGGCTGATCAGTCCACTAGGATACTGAACGGTTCCGCCATATCCGAAGTAAATGCCATCTCCGCCATTTCCCAAATCGACCTGCCCGGTACGATCGGTCCCAATGTAATTGCCGACAATCTGGTTCCCCCTTCCTGACGTGGAATAGCTAATTCCCGCACCACTATTTCCCGAAATAATGTTGCGGTCCTGCAACGACGGTCCCCCAATTCGAATGCTTGAAAACCAACTGTAGTCGGGCGGGCCACCGAGAATGATGCAGTTTTGTTCCGTGAAAAACCCGATTCCCGCGCCGTTCCCCGCGGCTGCCGTACCCGTCGCGTTCACGCCGATGTAGTTCCCGGCGACCTGGTAATCTCGACCATCACGATATAGCGAGATGGCATTGCCACCGAACCGCTGAATGTTCAGTCCATAGGCGGCACTGCCGCTGGCGGGATAACTGGAACAAGCGTCGGGGCTGAAACCGAACTTGAGGCCGTCGGCCGCGATTCCGTTGCCGTTGAGAATGATCTCTGGACCAAACGGATTGGTATCGCCCCCAAAAGTCGTTTGCGTGCGCCCTTCGATGATCGTTTGAAACTTCAGTTGTGGGAGCGCCGAACTTAACACAATCTCGTAAGCATCGGGCGCTGCATCTCCGCCGGCCAGGCCTGAGTCCACATCGATCAAGCGATTGCCATAGTTGCCATTTGCCGAATCGACCGGCGCGATATTAAAAACAATGACATCAATCCCTTCAGAATTGTTGGCGTCATTAATCGCTTGCCTCAGTGAACCAGGGCCGCTGTCCTTGGTATTGGTAACCTTCAGTGGCTGCGTTTCGCTCATCCGCAACGTGTAGCCGCCCGTAGCAGCGGTGTAAGTGGCACACCTTCTACAGAGGTTAACTGAGTCCACATCTCCCGCGCCCGTCACCGCGTTGTAGGGCGTAAGCGACTGTAAGGAAGATGGACCTGAAATATACGACGGGCCGTTCGGCCACGACGACACACCGAGGTAGTAAGTGCCCGCCGTGTTGAATTGGTACCGCAGCAGCGAATCCCCCGAAAGCGTTTCCCCCGGTGCGGCACCGCTGTCATTCGTTTCCAGTTCATTCCCCGCAGCATCGAACAGTCGCAAGTACGAGTCGAGCTCCCCACTCGCCTTGTCCAAGTCGAAGTCCAGCACCTGCCCCGCTGCGGCAGTGAACCGGTACATATCAACATCCGTGCCGGGGATGATCGTTCCGGTGACCGTGCTGCCAAGCGCCAACGAGAGTGCCTCGCTAATCTGGTCGTCAGGATCGCCCAGGCCGGTGATTTGCAACTGGTAAAACTGCGCGGCATTCTGGCCGCCGCGAACCCGCACGTAGAGCTCGCTGTAGGAAGTTTCGAAGTTGAGCACGCTTTCACTAGCGCCCAGGCCGCCAGTGTCAGACACCGCAATCAGCGTCGTGCCATCCGAGCCGTACACCCGCAAGGTCAGGTCGCTTTGTGCTGCCGAGTTGAATGTGGTCGTGGTGCCGCCCTGCGGACCGGATAGATAGCTCGGGCCCTGGGGAGTGAGCGTGATATTGACGCTCGCAACGTTCGATAAGGAAAAGCGGTAGTAATCTACGTCCGAATCATCGTCGATGCTCACGAAGTCGGATTCGTTGGACTCCACTTCAAAGTTGGAACCGGTATCGGCCGCATCCGCCCCCACACCAATTGTCTGTCCAACGCCAACCAAACCAAGTGACGTTGCTTTGGATGATGTATCGTTGCCAGCATTTTTCTCGTACCGA
Source organism: Anatilimnocola sp. (assembly GCA_031394445.1). Classification (GTDB taxonomy): domain Bacteria; phylum Planctomycetota; class Planctomycetia; order Pirellulales; family Pirellulaceae; genus CAYLLN01. The sequence continues at coordinate 2,734 of JANNTN010000827.1, read as the reverse complement.
TCGCCGTAACCCCGCTGTGCGGCCAAGATATCGTCAAATTGCGGACCCATGAAGGCAGTGCTTAAGCTCGGCTCCATGAGCTTTGTCGCGTTCGTCGGGTCCACGTGCTGAATACCCAAGCCGTGGCCTGATTCGTGGGCGAGCGTGTTTTGGAGCTTATTCACATATGAACTTGAGCTGCCAGCGAAAGTGCCGCCGGCGAGGAACTCATCGGTGTCGATCACCATGTCGCCGGGAGCAAAACCAAAACCATCAGGGTCACATCCGCATTTCGGGTAATAGTTCTTTGCGAGTACGGTGCCAGACGCACCATCAATCGAATGGCCTCCAATTCGCACGTCGCCCCGCACGCCAAGTTTGCCCTGAAGAAACGAGTTGGGGTGGTTTATTTCAAAGCCGTCGTCGTTTGGCTCATACACATATCTCACTCCGGTTAACTCGCTCCAGCGATCGAACACCTCCTGAAAGTATGGCAGCCAGGTGCTCATCGTTCCGTGCCAGCTATTGAGCCGGGAACGAAGATTGCTGTTGTCATTTGATTCACCAGCTTTGCTTGGGTAGATCGTAGTGCCATCCGGCACGATGCTCCACGTCAGCGTTATCGGGTCGCCTTGATTGGGAACATTGAATTCAGTTGCAGTCGTAGTCCAGCGATTCGTGTCGTCATACGTGTACAGCATCCGCCGGTCTTCGAGCGCCTCAACCCGCAGCGGCCTGAAAAACCGTACGCGGCGATTGCGAATCGCTCGCGACTTCCTGGCGGGCTTCTCGTTTTGCATTGCAATTGCTTTCAAACGCGGAACCAGCACGACGCTTCGCCCCGCGTCTTACGGAACCAATGAAGCATCCAGCGCAGTAAGCCAGGCGAAGAACAGCCGAAACCCGAGCATTTGCAGCCAGGGTTCTCGGTCGTATGGTTGGGTGTCGATGGTCGTTGCCCTTCGCTCGTGAGTGTTGCCGTCAATTTCAGCGTCGCGAAGGTCCACCCAATTCCAGAGCACGCGATCCGACAGCCGAATGGCTCACTTCCCTCATTTCCTGCTGGCACAAAGGGCCACCAAGCTTCGCATTTGCGGAATTGTGATAAATCGTACTTGCTGCGCCAGTCTTTTTCAATCATTTCCTATTTTTTCTTCTCTAGCGGTCCGCAGCCGGCGAACTCCGCGACATTTTCCAATCGCACGCCATCAGCCCAACGGTCGTATTTCCGACAGCTACTGTCCGCTTACCGAATGAAGGCTTAGCGATAAAGTCTGTTGAGATCTGGACTTGGTAACGTTTTATGCGTGTACACGACTTGAATTCGCGCCGACACTTTCTGGGAAAAAGCTCCCGAGGTGGTGTTGTGTACGAAGGTCAAATCATGTTGGCGCAACTCATGGAGTTCTTGCCGCGGCGCGACTTCAACGCGTGCGTGGCGCGCTATCGCGGCGACTATCGCCAGCGGTCGTTCTCGTGCCGCGATCAGTATTCTGGCGATGGCCTTCGCGCAGCTCACGTTTCGGAAAAGCCTGCGCGACATCGTGACGTGCTTGGAAGCCTTCGGACCGAAGCAGTATTACGCGGGCTTTCGCAACGCCGTCTCGCGGATCACGCTGGCCGACGCCAACCGCGTCCACGACTGGCGAATCTTCGCCGACTTCGCCCAAGTGCTGATTCGCCGCGCTCGCCGTTTGTATGCCAGCCAGCCGCTCGCCGTGGAACTTGAGCAGACCGTCTATGCCCTCAACTCGACGACGATCGACCTCTGATTGAGTTTGTTCCCCTGGGCCAAGTTTCGCCGCCAAAAGAGAGCCGTGAAGCTGCACACGTTGCTCGATATGCGCGGCAGCATCCCGTGTTTGGTACCTATTTCCCACGGGAAAACACACGAGGTGACGGCCCTCGACCTGCTGCCGATCGAGCCGGGTGCCTTCTATGTGATGGACCGGGGCTATGTCGATTTCCAGCGCCTCTACCAGCGTCGCCTTGTTCGAGAAAACCTCGCTTTTCACTGCTCTCAGCGAGTTACCCACACCAAATCCCGAAACCTCCTTCCTTAACCAACGCACCCTGTTCGACTTATAGCCGGACAGTAGTGCCCCCGATTCTCAAACCCGTTGGAGTTGGCCGGTCCCACCAACCGCAAGTAGGCCTCGTGGAAGAGGGCGGTGGCTTGGAGGGTTTGTCCCGGCTTCTCACGGGTAAGCTTTGCGGCAGCCAGCTTTCGAAGCTCGCTGTACACCAGCGGCAAGAGGCTTTTCCGCTGCCTGCGGATCGCCCTGCTCAATCTGCGACAGGATACGGGTAACGTCGGACATAGGGGCGCGGGCCGTGAAGTGGCGAACGATGGGCAACCGCCATTACGCTATCCATAGGAAGAGCAAATGTCGAGGTTCGAGCGCTATCGCAGTGGGGGGGGCCGGCGTCCCAACTAACGTTGGGTTTATGCGCTGGTTTTCAAGCCATCTGAGCGAGGATTGTCCAAACGAGCGCAATTCCGACAAAACGTGGGAGTTCCCGGCACGAAAATCGTGCGTCAGCAAACGTACGGCAAGCTCGGAAAGCCCGCGGACTCACCTAAACCGCATTCTTCCGCTGCACGGGCTTCGTATGGCCGGGTCGCCCAGGGCGATTGCTCGCCCCGGGCTCCCACAGACCCGGACGTGCGCGATTAACGCATCCGGTTCCTCTGGTCACGATTTGGCTGCGTGTGCGATGTAGGAGTGAACAATGCGCGGAGGAGGAAGCGGGA
>JANNTN010000558.1:0-8153 GCA_031394445.1 Anatilimnocola sp. | reverse complement strand
TCTTTGAAGCCCGCCAAATCACGCCCCGGATTCAGCCCAGCCGGCGTCGCTCCGGGGAAATTCGCTTCGATGTAGCTCCCTTTGATCGCGTCGGCCGGCACACCGGCTCGTTCGAGCGCGGCCCGCTGGTCGAGCGCGAGCGGCTCTTCGCCTGTAGAAGGGACTTCGCGAAACTTGAATGGCCCTTTCTCACGCAACGATTTCCAGTGCCGCGGCATCTGGCCTTGAAAGCTGGCCATTTCGAAACTCGGCAGCGGTGGATGCCCGGCTGCATACCACTCGTGCTTCACAAACTTGTTCTCGGCGATGCTACCGACGTGGCAGCTTGCGCACAGCTTGGCTTTAGCAACCGGTGATCGACAATCGGCACAGCCGAGCGCCGCCTTGGCCTGGGGCGTCACGCGTCGCCAGCCTTCGGAAAAATGGGCCGCCAGCCAGCGTTCGCCCGGTCCGTGACACGCCTGGCACGAGACACCATGTTCCAGCGGCACCGGCGGCTCGCTGACGTAACGGTCGTCCGCTTCCTTCGGCCAGGTGCCGTGGCAGCGCAGGCAAGCTTTCACCGTGGTCACGCGCGAACGGGCCGCGTCGTCGGTCGGTTCCACCAGGCGCGAATAGCGATCATCGACGAACGCCTGGCGGAGGTCGAAGCCGAGAATCTGTTTGACGAGCGTCTGCTTACTCGCGCGCACGGCTGGGTAGGGCGAATCGGATTCGTGCAACAGCGCAAACGCCCGGCGATGCTTGTCGTCTTGTTGCCAGATTTGCGCCGGCAGCTCGCTGCAAAAATCGCTCCGCGATTGGGGCGATTCGTGACACAAGATGCAGCCGCGCGTGGTCTCGACATACTGGCCGGCTGCCGTGCCGCTCAAGACGAACGACGCGATCAGCGCCGCCAGTGGGCGAATGATGATTGCTGATTTTCGGCTCATCGGCGGGCCTCCGACATCAAATCGTGCTTGAGCCGCGTCAATTCTTGCGCTACTTCCATTGGTGATAGTGCCGCGCGATCCGCATAGAGCGCTGGCCATTCGCGGTCTGTTTGAGTGAACCGTAGTGTCTTGGCCATTCGGTCCATTCGCTGCCGCACGGCGTCTGTCTGGTAGCTCGACATCTTTCCTTGATCTTCCAGCGCCCGTCGCACGGCCGCCAGGGCCGCCAACTGCTGGCACATTTCATCCCAACTCGCGGCCGCTTTAATTTCGCCGATGCCTTCCAGAACGGAAAGTGCAGTTACTCGCGAATTGCTACTGGATGCTTGCCGCATTAGTGAGTCTTTTGCCTCACTGGCTAGTAACGACACTTGCCGGGCGTCGGGAACGGCCGAGCGCTCCATCGCCGCTCGCAATTGGCCGATCGCTAATGTCCAACCGCCAGGTGGCGGCAATTCGCTGGTGGGCCTTCGGATTGGCAAAAATGCCGCCTCCACCAGCGCCGTATTCCAACTCTGCCACGCCGCCGTCCTTCCGCGACTCGTCAACAGGCCCAATTCAACCTTCTGATCACCCTCCCGACGCAACGGCTGATGGCACGCCAAACAATTCCACTCCGCCAACTCCGGCCACGGCTTATCACTTCTGACTTCTGACCTCTGATCTCTGACCTCTGATCTGGCTTCCAGCAACTCCACCGCAGCCGAGGCCGCCGCCACTCGCCCCGCCGCCCACAGCTTCACTTCATACTCTCCATCCGCCATTCGCGCGGGCGTATCGTCCCAATGTTTTTTTCCGAGCAGCGCTTCATACGACGCTTGCTCGAACCGCAACGGCGGATGCCCTGCGGCGATCATGTCGTGATTCATGTCGTTCTCTGCCGAGCCCACATGACAGCTCGCGCAGAGCTTTGCTCGAACCTGCAAGTCCTTCGTATCCACCATTCCCAGCCGCAGCAGTTCCTGGCGGCTAACCCCCTCGCGATAATGCTCCGACAGCCACCCCTTCGCCCCGCCATGACACGTCTCGCAGCCGATGCCGGTGACTGTTGCGATTTGAAAAGAGGTCGGTTCTTCGAGTGACGGCCCCCCACTCCGCGCTCCGCACTCCGCATTCCGCACTTCCCACCCCGGATCATGACACTTCGCGCACTTCGCCCGCATCGCCTCATTCACCGACCCATCCGCCCGGCCACTCGCCCGCCGCAGCACTTCTTGAAATCGCGGCTCTTGCATTCGCTGCGCCGCCAGCGCGTGGGGGTCGCCGTCGGTTTTGATCAATCGTGCCCGGGGATCGTAGGGCTTCCGCCCGTCGCTGTAGGTGGCGGTCGTTCCGAGCCAATGCACATACTCACTCCCCTTGGGTGAGCCCGACCAATACCGCGGCCCGCCCCCGCCGTGGCAGCTCACGGCTGTGCAATTCATCGTGCCGACCATGTCGTGCGGCACCGGCTGCAGCGGTTCCGCCCCGGCGACAACGGCCGTCGCCAGCGCGAGCGCACTCGCCAGCAGCAGTTTCCAACGCCATTCGTCGTAATTCTGAACCAAAGCCATATCCCTACACTTTAACTATCCGCAACACCCAACCCACCGCACAAATCGCGCAAAACTCCACCAACCGCGCCTCTTCTGCACCACATTTTCCACCAACCGTTCTTTCCATCGGCCCCTCGCAACCACCGCGCTGAGCCTCTGAGGCTGTCCAAAGTCCAAAGTCTAAAGTCTAAAGTTGAATACACTGGTTTTAACTTTGGACCTAGGACTTTGGACCTTAGACTCGTTACCATGAACTACCTCGCCCACGGCTGGCGCTACTCCGACGAGCCGTATGTCCTGGCCGGCACAGCCGCTCCCGATTGGCTAAGCGTCATCGACCGCAAAACCCGCCTCCGTTCGCGCACCGCGGCTGAGTTCGTCGCCGACCCGGACCCCATAGTCGCCGCCATCGCCCGGGGCATTGTCCAGCATCACATCGACGACGGCTGGTTCCACGCCACGCCGGCCTTTACTGAATTGAGCCTGCAATTCGCGGTCGAGATACGCGAAATGCTCCCCGGCGACGAAGGCTTTCGCCCCAGCTTCCTCGGCCACATTATCGTCGAGCTGCTCCTCGACCGGGCCCTGACAGAAGTTGAACCCACGCGCCTCGACCATTACTACGCCGCACTGGCACAACTCGACACTGCCCAAGTCGAAAACGTCATCAGCCGGCTGGCCACACGCCCGGTCGATTCGCTCGCCGCCCTGATTCCCCGTTTCATCAACGAGCGCTTCCTCTACGACTATCTGGACGATTCCCGCCTGCTTATGCGGCTGAACCACGTCATGCGCCGCGTCGGACTTCCCCAACTTCCGCCCATTTTGCTCGACCTCATCCCCTCCCTCCGCCTCCGCGTCCGCGAGCGAATGCCCGATTTGCTGAATTACCCCCCTCCGCCAGCCATTGAGATTTGAATTTATCTGGTTTAGCCTTGAAACTTCGGCCCTGGTTCTGGGTATTGTCTGGTGAGAGCCGTACATGGGATTTAGCGGCAATAGCGAATTTCGACGATTGGTTCGCCAGTGTTTGACTGGCGATCAGGGGGCGATGCTTGCGCTGGTCGAGCGGTTTCAGGGGCAGGTGTTCGGGCTGTGCTATCGCATGCTCGGCCAACGGCAAGATGCGGAGGATGCGGCCCAGGAAACATTCGTGCGCGTGCTCAAGAACCTGCACCGCTGGGATCCGGAGCGGGAGTTTCAGCCGTGGCTGCTGACAATTGCCGGAAACCGCTGCCGCACGGCACTCGCCGCACGTCACCGCCGGCCCGCGTCGGAGCTGATTGAGGAGCTGGTGGCAGACGAAGAGCCGGGCCGTGAAGCCGGCCGCCAACTGGCGGAGGAATTGCACCTGGCCTTGGCCCATTTGCGGCCCGAGTATCGCCAGGCGTTTTTGTTGTTTCACGAGCAGGAATTGAGTTACGCCGATATTGCCGCGGCGATGAATGTACCCCTGGGCACGATCAAAACCTGGGTCCATCGGACGCGGCGCGAATTGATTACCAAGCTCCGCGAACGTGGAGCAATCGGAGAAGGCAGACATGAACTGCGGACAGTTTGAAGCCCGGCTAAATTTGGTGCTCGACCAGCGGCGCTCGCCGGCTGACGATAACGCGCTCGCCGCGCACGCCGCCCTCTGCGCCGATTGCGATCAGTTGCTCGCCGATGAATCGTTGCTGGTCGCCTGCCTGGCCGAAGCGAGCCCGCACCAACCGAGTTACGGCTTTGCACAGCGCGTGGTGACCACGGCGAGTGTTTCGCAGGTCCATCCGCGGCGCGGCAACCGAGTTTGGCTGGCACTGGGCGTTGCGCTCTCTGCCGCCGCGGCAATGCTCCTGGCAATTTCGATCGTGTGGCAAGCTCGCCAAGCCTCTCCCCGTGGCACCGAAGTCGTCGCTGCCAATTCCGAATTCACGGAAGCGGATCTATCCCGTATTTCCGGCCAGTTGCTCTCGCTAACCATGCCCGCCGGCCGCGAGCTGCGTCTGGATGAGATGGAAAAATACGCCCCCGCCTTTCGCCCCTTGCGCGAATCGCTCGTTCTCATTTGGGACACACTGCGGCGAGCAATTTCTTCCGGCCATGATCCCAATCCCCCGCCAGCCGAGGAACGCGCCCTGCGCTGGGAAACAGGTCCGCTGCGGATTGTCTGAGCAGCGCGGATTCAAATCTCGTAGCCGCATTCGTGAGAATGCGGAGGGCATCGAATTCTCACGAATTCGGCTACAGCCTCGATTCGACGCCTTTTACGCCACTTCGGGAGTGGCAGCAGCATCGGCGCTGGCGTCCGGTTGTAGTAAGCTCACGAGCGCGTCGCGTAGCTCGCGAACTTTCAGCGGGGTCGTTAGTATCTTGCGATGCGGCGCGAGCTGCGCCGCTTGAATCAAGTCTTTCTGATGTCCGTTGACGAAAAATAGAGCCGGCACCTCTTTGGTCGCGGCGATATTCAGCATTTCGTTGAATGCTTCCAAGGCCTCGTCCCCCAAGTGCTCGGCGCAGATCATCATGCAATCGGCCGGCTTGCGATCGTCATCCACAAAGCGTTTGATGGCCCGCTGCGGGTCGCTGAAAATCAAAACGCGGTAGCCGTATTTCTTCAGTCGATCGCGGAGCACATCCTGCATCTCGATTTTCGATTCCACGACCATGATCGTCTTGTTCGCGCCCTCATGATCGGTCGGCAGCTTGAGCGCCTTAGGCAATGCCGAGTGCGCTTCGGTCGTATCGACATCCGAAGTATCCCCCGCCTCCATCCGCGCGAGAATTCGGCGGGCGTCGTCGTGCATCTCTTGGGCCGAGCCATACCGCTTCTCGGCGTTTAGCTCGAGCGACCGCATGATGAACGAGGCCAGCCGCCCCGGCACTTGCGGCTCCAAATGCTGAATCGGCTTGATCCCTGAAAAGCGGCCCGACGACAATCGGCTGACACGATCCTTGGAATCGCCAATCGGCGAGGTGCCGGCGATCATGTTGTACAGCATGACGCCGACAAAAAACAAATCGCTCCGCGGGTCGTTGTTCTTGCAGTTCGATGCCCGCTCCAGCGCCGCATAGTCGATCGTGCGTGGGTTCGTTTCTTCCGAGCCGGTCGGGTTGTTGGTCTGCAATCCCGCCAGGCCAAAATCCACCAGCTTGGCCCGCCCGCGGCTGGTCACCAGCACGTTCGACATTTTCAAATCGCGATGCGTCATGCCCTGCTGAAACGCATAGACCAGCCCCGCCAAAATATCGACCGTCAGCCGCAACGATTCCAGCGGCATCATCTTCTTCCGCATCCGCTGAAATTCGCGCAGGTTGGAGCCTTCGATAAATTCCATCGTCAAAGCGGGGGAGGGCTGCTCGATAACTTCATAAATCGGCACGATGCAAGGATGGCGCAACTGCACGCCGATCTTGCCTTCGCGGAGGAACTGCTCGCACATCGATTTATCGTCGCGAAAGCGCTTCCGCATCGCTTTGATGCAGACAATGCGGCCCGTGCCCGATTGCACAGCCCGATAGACGCGGGCGAAGGTGCCGGTGCCCACCAGATACAGCACCTTGTAGTCGCCGTAGAAAAAGCCCCCCTTTTCCCCCTTCTCCAGCCGGTCCAACTGATAGTTGGTAAGCATTTCCTTGCGCAGGAGCAGACCCTTAACGGCTTCCAGGCCGACTTCGCGCGTGCCCAACTCGGCCCATAGCGCTGCGACCTGGCGGGAATCCAAAAGTCCCGCGTCGCTCATCCGCTGGATCAACTGTTCAGGGCTCAACGACGGCATGATTTGGCCGCGGATACGCGAGAGGGCAAAGCAAGCTCGTCCGCTGCCGGGTTCCGGGTCCGGCGGCAAGAAAACGAGCAAGTCTGGCCGGCCGCTCGACTGCGGTGAACCGGCATTTCCATGCTATTCTACCGCTCCCACGACTGCAATCCTGAAGCGCGGCACAGGTTTTTACCTTTCCACCGCAGACGGGCGGACAATTTGATAGCGCGATTTAGCGCCGCACGGGGGCGAAGGCCTCAAACACATCGCCAATCACCCGGTCGCTCAGCTTCAAGAGCTCGGCAATCAGAATTTCCTCCGCCCCCTCGCCCGATTGCGAGTGATTGGGCTCGTACCCCCCCTCCGCGAATGCCTGCTTCGTGCAAATGTAGCCTATGTGGCCATTGGCATAGCCGACAACAATCGGTATTGCCCGTGGGCCGATCATAGCCTCAAGGCGCAGGCCATATTCGACCATCGGCTCGCCAGGCATCGTCAGGAGCAGGTACGGCCCGATTTTCATTGCTTGCAATTCGCATTCCACCTGACCTCCGCCCTTGGCGGCGGGCAAAACCACGCGGCTGTTGGCGCAGCGAATTGGAAACGCAGCGGGGCGCAATGCCATCCGTTCCCGAACGGCGCTCCGGTCCGACGCACGAATTGCCGCACAGCCCAAACTGCGACCCGTCCAACGAATATCCGCTTCGTCACCGCAGCGATAGGGAAAGCCTGGCAGGTTCGGGCGAATGTCCCCCGCACATCCTTGCAGGAACAGCGCCGTGGTGTGGTCGCCATAGGCCCGCTCGACGAACGTCTTCGCTTCACCGGGAAAATCAGCCGACATTCGGGGAAAACCCTGCGGATGCGGTTGCGACCACTTATCGCCCCAAGTGAACACACACGGATGACACACCGCGTGCATGATGACTGCCAGGGGATCTGCGGTTTGCCCATCGTCGAAACGCAGCACTTTCACGCGGTGGTCGCAAGGGCCATCGGGGTTCAGTCGCACGACCGAACGGCCACCGATCATTTGCCGACGGTTGATGTTGAAATCGATCGCATCTTCGCTATAGCCAATGCCCACCGGTCGCATCTGGGTGGTGGCCTGCTTGGCAGCCGCGCGGATATCTCGCTCAACTTTTTCCCGCCAAGCGTGATTTTGCGACCAGCCAGGGCCGGAATGGTTGTGCGATGCGGCCACCAGAACGTGATCGGGTGGAATCGCTGTCGCTTCGTTGATCGCCAGCCGTAAGCGCGCCGTCAGATCATCGCTCGCGTTCAGCAAATCGAGCGTCACTATCGCTGCCTTGGTGCGACCATCGTCGATCAGCAGCAGCACGGCGTGTAGCGGATCGCGCACCCCGCTCACTTCACGGACGTGCCCCACCACCGGGGTTCCCGCGAGTGGTGTGATGTCCACTTTGACAGCCGCGGCCTTAAAGCTGGGCGGCGGCTGCGCGAGTAGTCGAGTCGCGCAGAGCAAGGGAAGCAACAAACAGATCAAACGAAGCGTGGTCATGACCTTATTTTTGCTTCGACTTGAGCTTGAATTCCAGCGTTTTCGTGCCGCCGGCGGGCACTTCGGCGGCTAATTCACTGCGGGATTCGTCACTGTAGGCACCGGGTAAGAGCTCGCGAAAGCCGCCGGTATCCTCCGGTCCGGCGTTCGGGTCGGGCACGAAGTCGCTGCCGTCTGGCTTGACGAGCTTGTTGATTACCACCTGGTAGCTGCCGACCGCCGCGCCTTTGCGTTTGCCATCGGGCGAGGCCGCGGCGAACTTGCCGGTACCATCTGTCGTCGCGTAAATCGCCCGGTCACCCTTCGTTTCACCGCGAGGAATCAGCCGGACATTTGCCTTGGCTAGCGGCTTATTGTCGAGCAGCACGATCCCCTCCGCGGGAACCACCGGCGGGCCGGTATCCGCAGAACCGCAGCCTCCATT
>JANNTN010000769.1:0-2665 GCA_031394445.1 Anatilimnocola sp. | reverse complement strand
CCCGTGGGCTGACGCCCACGGCTATTACCTGCCGCCGCTCCGCGGCTAAGAACTGCCGATGTCACACCAAAGCGCACTAATTGCCACCGATATCAACCAATACCTCTCGCAGCACGAGCGGAAGGAGTTACTGCGCTTCATCACCTGCGGCTCGGTCGATGACGGCAAAAGCACGCTGATCGGCCGTTTGTTCTACGAATCCAAGATGATCTACGAGGATCAGCTCGCAGCGATCACGAAGGATTCGACGAAATTTGGGACGACGGGGGCGGGTGAAATCGACCTGGCGCTGTTCACGGACGGCCTGGAAGACGAACGGCAGCAAGGCATCACGATCGACGTGGCTTACCGCTACTTCTCCACCGACAAACGAAAATTCATCATCGCCGATACGCCCGGTCACGAGCAGTACACGCGGAACATGGCGACGGGAGCATCGACGGCCGATCTGGCGATCATCCTGATCGACGCCCGCCACGGCGTTCTGGTGCAGACCAAGCGGCACAGCTTCATCGTCTCGTTGCTGGGCATCAAGCACGTCATCGTCGCGATCAACAAGATGGACATTGTCGATTACTCGCAGGAGACTTACGACCGAATCCGCGCCGACTATCAAGCGTTCGCCGCTCGCCTCGACCTGCCGGACGTGCATTTCCTTCCGCTCTCGGCACTGAAAGGCGATAACGTCGTCGTTCAAAGCCCGAACACCCCCTGGTACACCGGCCCGACACTGATGAACCTCTTGGAGACCGTTTATATCGGCTCCGACCGCAACCTCGAAGACCTCCGCTTTCCGGTGCAGCATGTTCTGCGACCTAATCTCAATTTCCGCGGCTTTAGCGGCACGATGGCCTCGGGCATCGTCCGCAAGGGGGACGAGATCATGGCCCTCCCCTCGCGAAAAACCACTCGCGTCAAATCGATCGTCACGTTCGACGGCGACCAGGAAGAAGCTTTCTCGCCACAGTCCGTCACGCTCACGCTGGAAGACGAAATCGACATCAGCCGTGGGGACATGATCGTGCGGCCGGGCAACCTGCCTCGCGTCGAGCAAAAATTTGAAGCGACGATCGTGTGGATGTCCGAAGAGCCGATGGTCCCCGGAAAATCGTACTGGTTCAAGCAAACCACCAAGCTCACACCCGGCACAATCAGCACGCTCCGCTACCAAATCGACGTCAACTCGCTCCACCGCGCCGAAGCCCCCACGCTCAAGCTCAACGAAATCGGCCGCTGCGCCGTTTCGCTCAATCAGCCGATCTGTTTTGACGGCTATCGCCGCAACCGGGCCACCGGTGCGTTCATCGTTATCGACCGCCTCACCAACAGCACCGTCGCCGCTGGGATGATCCTCGACCGCACCACGGCTGACGATCAGCACGACCATTGGGACGACGCCCCCGCCGCCGCCGCCAGCCTGCACGGGCAGCAGAGCAACGTCACCACCGAAAACCGCCAGGCCCGCTTCGGACAGAAACCCGTCACAGTGTTGTTCACCGGCCTCACCGGCAGCGGCAAAACGACGCTGGCCTTCGCCGTTGAACGAAAACTATTCGACGAGGGCCGCGCCGTCGTCGTCCTCGACGGCCAGAACATGCGTCGCGGCATCAGCAAAGACCTCGGCTTCACCGCACTGGAGCGTAGCGAAAACCTGCGTCGCAGCGCCGAAGTCGCCAAGCTTTTCAACGACGCCGGCCTGATCGTCCTCGCCGCCTTCGTCGCCCCCGAAGAGGCTGTGCGCCAAAAAGCCGCCGCCACGATCGGCACGGATCGCTTCCTCGTCTTTCATCTTTCCGCGCCGCTGGAAGTTTGCCGCGCTCGCGATACCGACGGCCACTACAAGCTGGCCGACTCCGGGGAAATGCCATTGTTTCCCGGCGTTAGCAGTCCCTACGAGCCGCCGGTCTCGCCCGATCTCTTTCTGGCAACGGACAAACTGCCAGTGGATCAATGCGTGGACCGAATTATCGAATTACTCACTTCTCGCGGCATTCTCGGCTGATTATTCGCGGCGGTAACCCTCTGCCGAATCATACTCCTATTGATTTGGCTTACTGCGGGATGTTTACTGATTACAGCGTCCGTTTGTCAGCAAACCGCTGGCATCGCGGATCTTCTTGGCTTGGTTTGGGGGATTGCTCATGCGGTCACACTTGCGCTCAGCGTTTACCTTGGTCGAATTGCTGGTCGTGATCGCCATCATCGGGGTGCTGGTCGCCCTGCTGTTGCCAGCCGTGCAATCGGCACGAGAGGCGGCTCGGCGGATGCAGTGCAGCAACAACATGAAGCAGATCGGCATCGGGCTGCACAATTATCACGACGTCGTCCGGCAGTTGCCGCCCGGCGCGTTCTGGTTCGGCACGAATACGGACGCCTACCGCGGGTCGATTATGGTGCATATCCTGCCGTTCATCGAGCAGAAAAATCTCTACGACAATTTCAATTTCAATCAGGCGACCGACAATCAGGTCTATCTGGGAACAACTCGCACGTTGTCCTCGACGATCGTCAAGTCGTACGTCTGCCCCAGCGACCTCAACAAGGATCTGCGCAACAACCTGGCCGTCGCCAACTATTCGGCCAGCGTCGGTTCCTCGGGACGCAACGACAACGCGGCCTGCCCCTGCCCGCGCTGGAACAATTGGGGCTCGCTACAAGAGATGCC
>JANNTN010000551.1:0-2052 GCA_031394445.1 Anatilimnocola sp. | reverse complement strand
GCTCGCAGCATCACGGGTCGGCTTGTAGTCGTCTACAAGCTTGGTGAATTGCCGCTCAACTTTGTCCCATTCGTCCTTCACCTCCGCCTTGGCCAAGTGAATCCGAACCCGCAGCTCGTCCCGTTGCTGCCTGAGTGTGTGTATCAAATCGTCAAGCTTCTTATTCGACTCGCTCATGGGAACTCTCCTGGAAGGCGTGTGCCACCTCTAACCGCTTCGTTCATACACTGATCCATGCTCTCTAATGATACCCGCCCGCCAAATCGTCCCGCCACGGCAGACCACTCACCGCGACTGCCGGCAGCGGCGAGGCGGTAATGTTCTCCTTATCCTTCCTCGTCCTCCTCCTCTTGCAATGCTTCCTTGAACTCCTGAACGGTGTTGCCGACGATTTCAAACGCTTTGCGTATTTTTCCGTTTCCAACTACAGAGGGCTGCGCGTAAATGTGATGGAACACTTCGTTGAACGACTCAAGTTGTCCCAAGGTCAATGCAGGCGCATGCTCGCTCGATACGTCAACCATTGGAGTTCGACGGCGTTTGGATTTCTTCTTCGTTGTTTTTGCGACTTTCTTTTTGGACATTTTGGCTATCGCGTTCTATTGATGTTGTAATGTTTTTAGGCTAGCCGCGCTGGGTGAACATGATGACCGCCATTCCAGCCAAGCAAAGGGCCACACCTAAATAGTCCGACACGCTTGGCCTCATTCCGTCCACGATCCACAGCCAAGCTAGAGCCACGGTGACGTACACGCCACCGTAGGCAGCATAGACTCTGCCTGCAGCCGTAGGGTGCAAGGTCAGCAGCCAAGCGAACAGTGCCAAGGAGGCTGCGGCTGGAATCAAGAGCAATGCTGACCTGCCTCGCCTGAGCCAGAGATAGGGCAAATAGCAGCCGATGATCTCGGCAAGCGCGGTGGCAATGAATAGCAGCGTCGTCTTGGCAATATCCATTCGCGCATCGTACCCGCCCGCCAAATCGCCCCGCCACGGCAAGCCGGCCAATAATCGTCGGTCTGACCAATGCTAGCGACCGGCGAAAATGGTTCATTGCTACGTCGGAAGCTCGGCACATTCGGCATCCGGTCAGGGTTGCTCACCGCCGGTCCTCCGACTACCGATAGCAGATTCGGGGCGCTGGATGTTACCGCCATACGGTGGTCAGAGCTGCCCTCAAAGAACGTGAGGCCCTGGATGGTCAACTCGCCAATTGGCATTCGTCTGTCACCTTCGTCGAGCCGACAGCCGAGCGATCTCGTCAAAACCCAAGCCATTGCTGCCGACGCGCTCAAAATCGAGCACTACATCAACTCGCGGATGAACAAGGAATACATCCGGGAATTCGATTTCTCTGTGCTCGCAATGGAGCTGTCGATCGATCGGGACCGCGTGTGCGCTTTGCTGAGCAAACTTGCTGGCAACGAAAACGCGATTGCCATTTGTAACCCTCAGAAGAGACCCAAGACGCCTGCCGCTGGACCAGCGAAAATCGCAGGTAGTGAGTGCAATCAATCCGACGCCGCTGCGCCCGTATGGATTGAATCCCACTCCATCGCCTCGGAAGTCAGCATGTAGTCTCGTCGGCCAACTCGGCACTCCACCGAAGTTTGCGGCAATTCGGCGACGCTCATTTTCTAACAACTTCCGCGTCGTGTTGAGCCACGGCCGTCGAGTGGCGAGCCGCAGACGGGGTCGGCCGCGGGTTAGAGCACAACACTGGTTTTGCGGGCCGAACCCCCATTCATTTGACGTTTTCAGAATGCGGACTCAACCCGCGTTTGGCCTCGATAGCCGCAGGTCAGCAGCGTGCGGAGGCGGTATTGCATTGAACGGGCTCCTACAAGTCATTCGTCGATATCGTTTCGTCATTGTTCCGAGTGCAGAGCGCCCACATGACTTCCTTGGAAATGCCCGCCTTGAGCAAACGGGCAGACCCATCCATGAACAGGAATTGGCACCCACCTGCATGCGGTGAGTAGAACTGGCCAGGGCTGCCGGTCGGATCGTTAAACGAAGATTGCCGGCTGTGCGCGACGACGGCCGTAATGGTTG
>JANNTN010000669.1:0-4204 GCA_031394445.1 Anatilimnocola sp. | reverse complement strand
GAATCCCGAGACGGGGGAAGTGTATTGGAGCGAGAAGCTGGACCCGCAATATGGGATGTCGTGTGCTGGGCCGCAGGTGTCGGGCGATTTGTTGTATGTGAGTGCGATCGGCAAGTGTGCGGCGGTGTTCAAGCTCGATCGGAATAAGCCGGCGGCGGAGTTTGTGTGGGCCGGGAAGCCGACGACGGGCGTGTTTTGCTCGAACAGTACGCCGGTGCTCGAAGGTGACACGATTTATGGGAACGATTGTGAAGTGGGGAACTTGCGCGCGGTGAAGCTGAGCACGGGGGAGCGGCTGTGGGAGACGTTTAAGCCGACGACGGGTGGCGACCGGCGCGAATCGCACGGGACGGCGTTCATTACGCGAAACGGCGATCGGTATTTTCTGTTCAGCGAAACGGGCGATCTCGTCATCGCTCGGCTGACGCCGGAGAAGTATGAGGAGATTAGCCGGGCGCATTTGGTCGATCAGACGAACGAAGCTTTTGGTCGGCCGGTGGTGTGGACGCATCCGGCGTATGCGAACAAGTGCGTGTATGTGCGGAACGATAAGGAGATTGTGTGTGCGGGCTTAGCGAAGTAGGTAGTTTCAAGGGAGAGAGCAAGGAACCACGAAATACACAGCCCGGCGAAGCCGGAACCAACAGAAGGAAGAAACCACGAATCAAACGAATTAGACGAATCAGGCAGAAGTTGGCCGCTGATGAACACGGATGACACGGATTTTTATGAACAGAAGGGAACAAAGGCAACGAAGGGTGAACTCAGAAATTTGCGCAGGCCGCGAAGAAATGGAGCGTTTGTAGTACGAATGACACGAAAAAAAGGCAGCAGCCACGGATGAAACGCAGATTTTCACGGATGAATGTGAAGGGTGAGGCGTTAGAACTGGAGTATGCGGCTAGATGATGCTATATTTAAGTTGAACATCAAGTTCAACTTTAGGAGGAAGGGCTGATGAAATCGGTTTCGATGCTGGAATTTCGCAAGCGCGCGGATGATGTTCTTAAGCAGGTGGTGAAGGGGCAGTCGTTTGTGTTGACGTACCGGGGGCGGCCGATTGCGCGGTTGGAGCCGATCGAGCAGAAGAGGGTTGAGGCGGATGATCCGCTGTATGGCCTCATCGGAATCGCCGAATCGGGCGGCTCGCTGACCAACGAAGAGATGGACAAAATCCTTTATGGCGGCTGAATTGTTCGTCGATACGAGCGGTTTCTTCGCGATGATGTTCAAAGATGACTCGTGGCATCTGGCCGCCGAACGAGCGGTTCGCAAGGCGATACGTAGCAGCCGCCGGTTGGTCACCACTGACTACGTGCTTGACGAGACGGCGACGCTGTTGAAATCACGAGGCCTCGGGCACCTGACGGCTGAACTTTTTGATCGTGTGTTCAGCTCCGCCGCATGCCGCGTGGAGTGGACCGATGAGGAACGGTTCCAAGGCACGCGGGCGTTCTTTCAAAAGCATGACGATCAATTGTGGTCTTTTACCGATTGCTCGAGCTTTTGCGTGATGAAGAAGCTGCGGCTGACGGAGGCGCTGACGAGCGACCGGCATTTTGAGCAGGCGGGGTTTGTGGTGCTGTTGAAGTAGCATCGCAAGAGGAAATGATTGATTGCGGGGCAATGTCGTTCGCTTCGTTTAGCACTGGCGGCACACCCGTGGCACGCGGCCGGATATCCACATTTATTGGGCTGAGATAAAAATGCCGAGCTACGATGCTTACCTTGTGACTTGGAGCCATGAACAGAAGCCGTGGCCCGAACTTCCCACACTTGCTCAGCAAACGGCCAATGGCAAGATCGCGGATGAGTGGTGGAACGTTTCGAGCGGCGGCATTGCCTCTGGCGCCCGAATCTTTCTCTTGAAGCAGGGAATGAGGCCTGTCGGCATCTTGGGGTCGGGAACGGCAAGAACCTCATCAAGCCAGACGCCTCGTCCGCACTGGAACGATGAACGAAAAGCTGCGGGTGAAGTCGTCCGTTACATAGAAATTGATTGGGACGTGCTGCTTGATCCTGAGTTTGAACCGTTGCTGACCGAGGATGAGATTCGTACGCCAGACTTACCGGAGCGTCTGTGGAATGCGAGGAATTCGGGCAACGGAATAAGCCGCGACGTCGTTGCACGCCTCGAACAGGCATGGGCAAATCATGTCGCCAAAACTCGAGGATTCGCACCGATAACAAATGATGCGACAGAACCAGACGACGAAGAGTTTCCCGAAGGCGGTGAAGTTTGGAAGCTCCATCGGTCGTTTGAGAGACACCCAGGACTCGCCAAAGCTGCAAAGGCCGCCGCGTTGGCGAGAGGGGAACGTCTGATTTGCTGCATCTGTCAATTCGACTTTCAGGCCAGATACGGCGCAATCGGCGAGGGATATATCGAGTGCCATCACATTAAGCCTGTTAGCGAGTTGGCTGCGGGGTCGAAGACGCTATTGTCAGACGTGGTTTTGGTTTGCTCCAACTGCCATCGGATGCTGCACCGCAAACGTCCTTGGCTCGGTAACGACGAACTGAAATCGTTGATGATTGATTAGTTCGTCGCTGCGCGGCGGTGCATGCACCGGCCTCACCCTATGGTGCTATTCAGCACGCCCTTCGGAGTACCTCAGAGACGTGCCACCCTGAGCGCTCGGCATGATGGTGGGCACAGCCCACCCTGCGGATCAATATTCCGGCAATAACTCGCCTTGGTCGCGGGTGATGAGGGCGGCGACGAGGCCGAGGGAGACGGTGTTTTTGAGGAAATAGACGGAGCCGTCGGCGCGGAGCATGTTGAGGCCGGTGGGGTGGAGGGAGAAGGGTTCGGAGTCGTTGCTGCCGTTGATGGCGAGGGTGCGGACGGGGCGGGTGGCGGGGTTGTTGTCAGTGACGCCGGTGGCGGGGTTCGCTCCGTCGAGGGTGCTGTAGTTGCGGTGGTCGGCCCACATTTGGGTGTTGCCGGTGTTGCCGCCGGCGGGGCGGCCAAGCTGCCAGAGCTGGGGGCCGGCGGAGCATTCCATGAAGATTTCGGTGTGGGAAGTGCCGTCGGTGATTTGGGCGATGCGGGTGGTGACGTTGGGCCGCAGGGCCCCGGTCCAACTGCTGTCGAGGGTGGAGAGGAGCGTGGTGGTGTTGAGGGTTCCGCTGTTACGGCAGAAGGCCATGTAGTCGGTGACGTAGCCGGTGAGTGAGCCGCCGCCGACGCTGCCGCCGGCGGCGAAGGTGCGGGTGCGGCCGCCGGTGGTGGCACCGACGGAGGGGCAGAGATAGGCAGGGATGGGCGTGTTGGCGAGGGAGCGGTTGGCGAGGGTGCGCCAGTCGGTGTTGACATCGACCTGGTTTTGCACGCCGCCTTGCTCGAGATAGCCGAGCAGCAGGAAGTGGATGCTGCGGACGGGGCGGCCGGCTTGCGGCGAGAGGAAGGGCTGCGACGCGGGGGCGTTGGCGTCTTCATCGATCGCGGCTTCGGGGAAGGCGCCGCGGGAAATCTCGAAATTGTGCAGGGCCAGGCCGATCTGGCGCATGTTGTTTTGGCACTTGATGCGGCGGGAGGCTTCGCGAGCGGCTTGGACAGCCGGGAGGAGGAGCGCGACGAGGACACCGATGATGGCGATGACGACGAGGAGCTCGACTAATGTAAATGCGCGGGCGGGTTTGGGCATGGGGTTTGTCCGAGAGAGTCGGCGCGCGCGATCGCCCTGGGCGAGGATGGCTGAAAATCAACTGTAGTTTAGGGAGGGCGGATGGTTCAAGGCTTT
Source organism: Anatilimnocola sp. (assembly GCA_031394445.1). Classification (GTDB taxonomy): domain Bacteria; phylum Planctomycetota; class Planctomycetia; order Pirellulales; family Pirellulaceae; genus CAYLLN01. The sequence goes on along the minus strand of JANNTN010000669.1, from coordinate 458 downwards.
GGGCTGGAACTCAGGGGGAAGAGCAGCCCATAAATCGCTGCACCAAGAAAGCCACCGATCATCATTTCAATGCCGCCAGTGTCATCCAAATCAGCAAGGATCGGTGTAAGAACGATTGCTCCACCGAATAAGCCAACAACGAAAGCGATGATGTATCCCCACCAAGGCTTACGTCGCAATCCGAAGAAATTGCGGTTTGAGATCTTATTGCTAGTTTCTCGGGGCGACTCGTAGGGATTTAAGTCCATGTCCCAAATTCTACTTGCGAACGAAGGCATAATAACGACACGGAGCTGACCCACGGAGTGGGCTTAACCGTACTATCCCCTCACCCCCAGCCCCTCTCCCCAGAGTACTGGGGCGAGGGGAGCCCGTGCTTTCGGTGATTGGCATTGGGCGACAGAAGCAACGGCTGAAGCGAAGCAGAGCTTCGGAGAGGAGTTCCCAAGCGGAGCTTG
>JANNTN010000626.1:0-3343 GCA_031394445.1 Anatilimnocola sp. | reverse complement strand
GCAATCGGTGCGATGATGGATTGCCAGGAGGGGCGAGCGGAGTCGGCGGTCGATCGGTTGCAGTCGGCCCTGGAGAGTCAGCAAGGAAAGCTGATGCCGGTTGTCTATGAAGCAATTGGCATTGTGGCCCGCACGCTCGATGCGGTGGGCGAACCCTTGGCCGCACAGACTTATGCGGTGTTTCAAGCGGCGGCGAGCCAGGGAAAGGACCGTAACGCGGTCATGAACTTGCTCGAACTGGAAGCCAGCGGGCAGATTCCTCTGGCAATTCACGGCATGACGGGCCTCGTGAGCGCTCCGGCTGAAAGCCCGATGAAGGCCGCGTCCGTCGCGGAATTCAACGATGCCTTGCGGCAGGCCGATTTGGGCTGCTGGCGCAAAGCGGCGGGCTTGTTCACAACGCTGGCCAAGAAGGAGCCGAACGAACCGGCCATTTGGCGAAACATTGGCGTGTGCCGTTTGCGAATTCTCGACAATCCCGGCGCGATGGACGCCCTGCGGCAGTTCGCATCGATCAAAAGCGTGCCGCGCGATGACGCGGTGGAAGCCGAGGCATTGGCTCAATTCCTCCGCGAGCCATCGGAAGTCGATACGATTCCCGAGATGACGGTGACGTATGCGCTAACAGACACTCAGGCGCTGCAGGAGCAACTGCTGTCGAGCAAGCGAGTGCAGAACGTGCCCTTCGATCCGGCACCGTTCCGCGAAGCGAACGAGCCGGCACCAATCTCCGTCTTTCTGTTGCTCGATCGCGAAGTGCAGGCGAATTCGGCAAATTTGACGCGCGACAATGTGCCGAAAGTGTTGGGCGAGATGGCGTTGTACGGGAAGGAAACCGACCGGGCGGCGCGCGTCGAGTTTGCGTCATTCAAATCGGCTGATTTCGATAGCCGCATCAAGCACTTGCTCGAGCTACTTGGTTCCTTGGCCGGCGAGAAGTTGGGCGAAGAAGAGACGGGGCGGATGTCCACGATTGCGGCCGCTCTTTCGATCAATTGGCGATTCCCCGACGACACGCCAATGGACCTGCGCAAGAAGATGATGCAGGAGCAGCGCACTCTGTCGCTGCTGAGCATTTGGCCGAATTTGCCCATGGGGTCGCTCGATGGCAAATCGCCGCGGCAAGCGGTTTCCGATCCTGCTGGTCAAATTCGCGTGCAAGCGGTTGTGTTGCAAATGGATTTGATGGAACCGGTCGAGAACCCCGACTACAACAAGCTCCGCCGCTCGCTCGGTCTGCAAACGCTGGAGCCGATCGATCCTAGTGGCGTGCGTGTGGAATCGCTGTCGCCGGCGCGACAAACGCGGTTGGAAGTCGGCAAGACAACGGATGAGCAGTTGGTCGCGGTTTATCGCCGGGCGGTGGTGACGGCTTCGCCCCGGCTATTACGCGGTATCGGCCTGGAAATCGTCTCCAGGCCGAGCCTCGATTCACACAAAGACATTGATAAGTCCGAGGTGTATGACATTTTGGCCCGCATGTCGCTCGACGCGGATGAAGCCGTGGACTACCTGATCAAGGCGCAGGAAATTGCCAAAGCCAAAGGTAGGTCTCCGGCTCGTTATCTGCTGGCCGAATTGCCGTATCGACTGCAACGGGGCGAAGAGCAAGAGAGCCGCCGCGTGCTGAATTTGCTCACCACGCGTCATGCCAAAGAGCCTGGTGTGCAGGAATCGCTGCTGAATTTGCTGGCGCAACTCGGCTTGGTCCGGACAGATCCGGCGACTGGCCGGCCGATCATCATGATGCCCTCCGGCGGAGTTCCCGGTGCCGCCCCCAGTGCCCTCGGTGCCGCGCCACCCCCGCCGACAGCCGAACGCGCGCCCCAATCGGCGCTCTGGACGCCCGACCAGATGGCCCCGGCCGGTGCTGGCGAAAGCAAAAGCAAATTGTGGATTCCCGGCGTGGACTGAGCAAAAATGACAAAATCACAATGATTGATGACCAAACAAGCACACAGGGCTCATTGCGGCATTTGTGATTGGAATCTGTTTGGTCATTGGTGCCCGGTCATTGGTCATACTTATCTTCCATGTCTGTTGATCCACATTCCGACTACATGCTCCGCGCCGTGGAGCTGGCACGGCGAGGCGAGGGGTTTGTTGAGCCGAACCCGATGGTGGGGTGCGTGATTGTGCGCGATGGGGTAGTGGTCGGTGAGGGGTGGCATCAGCAGTTTGGTGGACCGCACGCGGAAGTGCATGCGTTAACGGCGGCGGGCGAGCGGGCGAAGGGCGCGACCATGTATGTCACGCTGGAGCCGTGCTGCCACCAGGGCAAAACGCCCCCCTGCACCGACTCGATCATCGCGGCGGGCATTCAGCGGGTTGTCACCGCTGTTCGCGATCCGTTTCCAAAAGTTGCCGGCGGCGGCGTAAAGCGATTGGCCGCGGCGGGAATCGATGTGGAGCTCGGTCTGCATGAAGCTGAGGTCCAGCAGCTCAATGCGCCGTATTTAAAGCTCGTTACCACGGGCCGGCCGTGGGTGATTGCCAAATGGGCGATGACGCTCGACGGCAAAATCGCCACGCGCAGCGGCTACAGCAAGTGGATTTCGGGCGAAGCCGCGCGGCAAGTAGTTCATCAATTGCGCGGCCGCGTGGATGCCATCATGGTTGGCAGCAAAACGGCGCAGCTCGACGATCCGCTGCTCACGGCGCGGCCGGCGGACGGCTCGCCCACCAGTACTGCTTCGCCCGCACGCGTGGCGACACGAATCATTCTCGATTCGATGGCCGGACTGCCCAGCTTCAGCCAACTCGTCCGCACGGCTGGCAAGTATCCGACGCTCATCGCCGCCGGACCGGAAGCGCCCGAGAAAGAGCTGCGCCGCCTCGCCACCGCCGGCTGCGAAGTGTTGCCATTTGCACCGCCCAGCCGCTACGAACGGTTGATCCAGTTGCTCGACGAGCTCGGCCGCCGCCGCATGACCAACGTGCTGGTTGAAGGGGGAGCCAGCTTGCTCGGCTCCATGTTCGACGCCCGCCAGATCGACGAAGTTCACGTGTTCATTGCCCCCAAGCTATTCGGCGGACAAAAAGCCCGCTCCCCCCTCCGTGGCGCTGGCATCGAGCAAGTCGCCGAAGCCCTGACACTCGACAAGATGCAAGTTCAACAACTTGGCGAAGACATTTACCTTTCCGGTCGGCCGAGCCGCGAGTGAAGAAGGGAACCGAGAGTGAGGGGGAGTTTAGGTTTTGCGGAGTTTTTTTGGAAGTATCAAGTTTTGGGCGGGTTGGGAGTTGCGAGGGGTGAGGCTGAATTGTTGGATGTTGTTTGACGGCTGATGTTTGCGGCGAGGGTGTGATTGGGGAACATGAAGTTGAGGGATGATAGAGTGAG
>JANNTN010000586.1:0-1072 GCA_031394445.1 Anatilimnocola sp. | reverse complement strand
TCGAGCACATGCCCGCCGGAATCGGTCGCCAAGGGAATAGAAAACGCCCCCGCCGTCGGGTCCGCGTCGGCGCAAGCAGCCACTTGACCGACAGATGCCGCCCAACCCCCAACGAGCATCACCAACGCGACCCTCGCCCAGAGTCTTTCGCAGCGAACCATCGCAAACCTCCGCCGGTCCCGTGTTTCCAGCCTCCGAAAGTCTACTTCATGAAATCACCCACGACTTCCGCCCCATCCAGCAGGGCACGACTGGCTCCGCTGGTGCTCTTGCCGAATTACCAACCCACGCCACTCATTCAACCGAGCCGGCCTCAGCTTGTAAACCGCCTCGCCCGCTGGGAGAGGCAGCGAGTTATCGAGCGGTGAGGGCTTTTGCTCCCCATTTTGCAATTTGCAATTCTCATTTTGCAATTTGCAATCGCGACCGGCCCTCGACCTTGCGCTCTCAACTCTCAACTCTCGAATCGCCCCTCACCGCTTCCCACCATAACTCGTGATCAGATTCCGATAAGCCGGCAGATGATTCGAGAACAACTTGGCCAGCCCCTCGACGTCGTTTCGCCAGTCGCGGTGCAGCTCGCAGGCCACGCCAAACCAGCTCATCAGCTGCGCGCCGGCCGCTTCCATCCGCGACCACGCTGCGAGCCGCGTCGTTTGGTTGAACGTGCCCGAGGCGTCGGTCACGACGAACACTTCGTAGCCCGCCTCGATTGCCGAGAGCGCGGGAAACGCCACGCACACTTCGGTCACCACCCCGGCCAGGATCAGTTGCCGCTTCCCCGTCGCCTCGACCGCCTTCACGAAATCCTCGTTGTCCCAGGCGTTGATGTTGCCCGGCCGGGCGATGTACGGGGCATCAGGAAACAGCTCCTTCAGCTCCGGCACCAGCGGCCCGTTCGGACCGTCCTCGAAGCTGGTCGTGAGGATCGTCGGCAGCCGAAAATATTTCGCCAGGTCCGCGAGCGCCAACACGCTGTTCTTGAAATCGTCGGGCGAAAAGTCCCCCACGATGTTGCAGAGGCCCGACTGATGATCGACCAACAACACGGCCGCATCGGCCTTGTCGAGCG
>JANNTN010000584.1:0-3295 GCA_031394445.1 Anatilimnocola sp. | reverse complement strand
AGGGTGAGGCCGGAGTCGGTTTCGGCGGCGATGAGGCCGGTGAGAACGCGGCCGTCGGTGAGGCGGAGGACGTATTCGAGGAAGTTGGGGGAGACTTCGCGGTTGGGATCGAGGACGTGAACGAGAATCTCCTGCGGCGAGCGGTGCTTGACCGTTTCGAGGCTGGGGCCGACGTCGTGGCCTTCGCCTTGGAGCTTGTGGCAGTTCAGGCACTCGCGGCGATAGACGAGTTGGCCACGAGAGGTGTCGCCTTTGAGTGACAGCGATTCCTGATAGCGGTCGAGGACTTCCTTGCGAGGGCCGAGAGCGAAGCTGGCGAGGATTTTTTTGGCACGTTCGGCGAGTTTTTCGTCTTTGATGCCGGCGAGGCGGGTGCGCTGGGGAATGGAGACTTGAGAAATGGGAACGTCGCCGGTTTCGAGGGCGGCGATGAGGGGTTCGTGCCAGATGGGACGGCTGAGGAGGATCGTAACGGCTTCGTCGCGGAGGGGAGGGGTGAGTTGCTTCCAGCGGGAGAGGAGTTCGGTGGCGACGGCACCTTCGTTGAAGGAGCCGAGGACGCGGAGGGCGGCTTGCTGGATTTCGCGAGGCTGCGCGGTTGTGAGGCAGCTTGCCAGCACTTGAAGGTTGTCAGGGAAGGTGATTTGACTGCGGATGTCGATGGCGGCGAGACGTTCGGATATCGGACGAGAGCTATCCGTTGCGCTTTTGGCGAGTCGATCGGTGAGGGCTGTTAAGGCCTCACGATTTGTCGCGTCGAGTTTTCCGACGTAGGTGTCGAGGCGCTGTTTGCGACGGACAAGGCCTTCGCCGAGGCCAGTCAAAATTGTGGCTGAGGTATCTGCGCGGTCGGATGACACTTTGGAGAGGGAGGACAGAGTACTAAGTACTGAGTGCTCAGTACTGGCGGCACCGACTGTAATCGCGAGCTGCTTGAGGAAGCTGCGTGACACTGGCGGGGGACCGGAACTGGGCTCGCCGCCGATGGCAATCGCCAGCATTCGGTCGGCTCCTTTTCCTGCTGAGCTGAGAATCGTTGTGCGCATCCAGGCGTTGTCGCCATCGCGTGTCGCTAATTCCATCAAGATGGAGGCGGTGAGCGCGTCGTCGGCAGGCCCGATAGAAAAAGCCAACTGTTGTCTGACGCCGATATCAGCGTCACCTGCGAGCGCTATGACGGCCGATTCCAACCGAGGAGAATTCGGTAACCATCGTTCCGCGGCTGCGACAGCGTGTCTTCGTACTTCAGAATGACTGTCAGTGAGCATGAGCGCGACATCAGATTCCTGTAATTCGTTCCATTCAGACAACAAATGCAGCGCGCGCATCTTTCCTTGCGTTTTGCTGGTGCCCCTCAAATACTGGCGGAGGTCGAACGCAACATTCTGACGGCCCCTCTCGAACAGCAGGCGCTGGGCGGTTTCGCGATACCACGCGTCGAAATGGTGCAAATGAAAAATGAGCTGGCCCGTAGTAGCCGTCGATAGATTCGGTGGTGACTGCGGCATAAACCCCGGCGGCGTGAGGCGATAAAGCCGCCCTCGGTCGCTGCCGCTTTGGAGGTCGAGTTGGGCTTTGATGTCGTCGGGGATGGACCAGGGGTGCTCGATGGTTTCGCGGTACATGTCGAGGACGGTGAGGGTGCCGTCGGGGGCGTTGATGAAGTTGACGGGGCGGAACCAGTTGTCGCGGGAGCGGACGAATTCGGTGTTTTCGTCGGCGCGGCGGCTTTTGAACGTGACGCCGTCGCGCTCGAGGATTTGGCGGTGGATGAGGTTGCCGGCGACTTCGCCGATGAAGACGTTGCTTGTTGAATGCGTGCCACGGAAGGGCTCGGGATAGGCGGCTCCGCGATAGACGCAGACGCCGCTGGAACTGGTCCAAAAGCCCGCGCCGATCGTTTCGCTGCGGGGCACGTTGGCTTGTTCGAGGGCCCAGCGCTGGGCGCGGAACTCGCGCCAGGCTTCGGGCGGGCTGAGGCGATAGACGCGGAGCTGATCGCCTGATTCGGCGCAGTCGTTGATGAAGCTGGGGACGATCAGATTCGGGTTGCGCTGCATGTAGTGCAGCGGGAGGACGACGTGCTGGACGGGGTTGCGGATATTGCAGAGGAAGCGGTTGCCCCAGTCGTCGAAGCAGGCCCCGTAGCGCTCGCCGCCACTGATGGCTTCGATCATTTCGGTGACGGGGTCGAAGCGGAAGTCGCGGCGGGTGAGTTGAATGACGGGATCGTCGGGCCGATCGGCATGCCGCACGGTTCCACCGTTGCCGGCAGCGGCACCGTAGATTTTGTTGTCGAGCCCCCAGCGGAGGCTGTTCATGATGGCTTGGACGTTGTAGCGGCTGAAGCCGGTGAAGACCTTGCGGCGGATGTCGGCTTTGTTGTCGCCGTCGGTGTCTTTGAAATACCAAACATCGGGGGCAGCCGCGACGAAGACGCCGCCTTTATAGCAGCAGACGCTGGTGGGCCAGGCGAGTTGGTCGGCGAAGATGGTGCTCTTGTCGAACTTGCCGTCGCCGTCGGTGTCTTCGATCAGCCGCACGGTGCCGGGGAAGACGGTGGGAGCGGCGTTTTTCTCTTCGGGAAGCGGATAGTCGCGCATTTCGACGACGTAGGCGCGGCCGAGTTCGTCGTAGGCGAGATCGACGGGGCTGCAGACGAGCGGCTCGGCGGCGATGAGGTCCATGCGGAAGCCGTGCTGGACTTCGAAGGTGGATTCGGCCTGGTCGGGAGGAGTGGGGAGGACGCGGGGGAATTCGGCGAGGGCGGGGTGCAAAGAACCAAGGACCAAGAACCAAGAACCAAAAAGAAGGGTGAGGAGGGTGTGGGCGATGCGGCGGGGTACTGAGTACTCGTTAGGTAGTGCTGGTTGCGAAGCGGAGCTTCGGAGAGGTGGGTTCCCAAGCAGAGCTTGGGAACCAGAGAAGGTGGTGGGCTCAGCCCACCCTACGAGATGTTCGCCGCCGATGGTGCATTTCGCAGTGCTCATGCACCCTACGATAGCGGCTGGTGATGGCAACGCAAACTAGCAGCCGGGCCCCTTGCTGACGCTTCGGGCTTGTGTATGAGGCATTCGCTGGCGGGGCGGGCGGGTACTCGCGTGGAGAATCGTTTTTCCTCGCTGGCGCGTCGGGTTAGAGTGTGAGTCCCTCGCTGACGCTTCGGGTTAGTGTGTTGGTCAGTGGTGCATTTCGCTGCGCTCATGCACCCTACAAGAGCGACGATAGCGGATCAGACGGGGAGTTGCAGCTTGTCGCGGCCGAGGGTGGTGATGGTGTAGTGGGTGGGGCGGTG
>JANNTN010000549.1:0-2204 GCA_031394445.1 Anatilimnocola sp. | reverse complement strand
GTAACGCGCGTTGGTGACCCGCTTCTTGTGCCCCCTGAGTGTAAGGAGTTCCTGAGCGGTCCGGAGATCCCACACCTTCACGGTAGTGTCATAAGAAGTGCTGGCCAATCGCTTGCTGTCCGGGCTGAAGGCCACGCGGCTTAGAGCATCGGTATGCCCCTTCAGAATGCACGGCTTTTGGCTGGAATGGGCATCCCATACTTTAAGCGTTCCGTCGCTAGCAGCACTGACCAAGCGCTTTCCATCTGGGCTGAAGGCGACGGTGCCGACTGAGGAGGTGTGCCCCATGAGCGTGACAATCTCCTGGCCAGTTTGCGCATCCCACACCTTTACGTTCACTCCGCTGTGGCTGGCCAGGCGTTGGCCGTCCGGGCTGAAGCCGATGCTACTGACCGGGTGGCCGTCTCCCTTGACGGTAAAGAGCTCCTTGCCGGTCTGGGCATCCCACACCTTCAACTCGCCCGACGGTGTGTTCGCCCATTCTCCGCCGCCCGAAGCTAGTCGCTTGCCGTCAGGGCTAAAGGCAATGGTGCGGACACCGAAGGTGTGCCCCTGAAGCGCAAGCAGCTCCTGGCCGGTGTGCGCATCCCACACTTTCACTGTTCGATCCGTTGGGTCGTGAGAAGCGCTGGCGAGGCGTTTGCCGTCGGGGCTAAAGGCCACGCTCCTCACTCCGCCGGTGTGCCCCTTGAGCGAGTGCAGCTCCCGGCCGGTCTCTGCATCCCACACCTTTACCTCGCCTGGGAATGGCTGCTCATTCGGCTCGCGCCCTCCCCGAGCGCCGCTGCCGCTGGCCAGGCGTTTTCCATCCGGGCTGAAAGCCACGCTATTGACTCGACGAATGTGCCCCTTGAGTGTAAGGAGTTCCTGACCGGTCTGCGCATCCCACACCTTCACTGTCAGATCATCCGATCCACTGACCAGGCGTTTGCCGTCGGGGCTGAAGGCCACGCTCCTGACAACGCTGTCATGTCCCTTAAGAACAAATCGTTCCTGGCCGGTCTTTGCATCCCATACCCTTACCAACCCAGCGACGAAGGTCTGCTTGGTTTGATCCCAGGTGCCACCACCTGAGGCCAAGTATTCGCCATCGGCGCTGAAGGCCACGAGATTAGAGAAGTTGCGGATATTCCCGCTTACGAGTTGCACCGTGGAAAGTTCCGCGTGGCACAGCCGGTAGAGATAGTACCATTCGAAGCCGCGGAGGTCGCTTTCGCCCGGTTTGGGGCGGGCTTTTTCCAACGCCTCCCGCGCCCGCTCGATGCCGCCGCCCTCCCAGGCCTGGTGGGCGTGGTGGACGTGGGTCGCATAGAGCGTGGCCCGCAGCTCGGCTTGTGTGGCCAAGAGTTTCTCATTGAGAGCTTTTACTTCGTCGCGCTGCGTGGTGGCCTCTTGCGCTTTGGTCTTAGCTTCCTGCGCGCTGGCCTCTGCCTGATTGGCATTGGCATTGGCCTGGGCCTCGGCCGTCGTAGCTCTGGCAGCCTGCCATGCACTGACCGTGGTGCCGAGAATTAAGCACAAGGCGATGGCGGCGGCGGTGAAGAGAGCGGGCTTGTGTTTGCGAGCGAATTTTTGAAATCGGTACATGGTAGTTGGGGGGCAAGCGAGGACAGGTTCGTCGGAAAGGTAACGCTGAATGTCGGCGGCGAGCGCCGACGCTGACTCGTAGCGGCGGGTGCGATCCTTCTCCAGCGCCTTCATCACAATCCAATCGAGCTCGCCGCAGAGGATTTTGCTGAGCCGCCGCTCATCCACACCGCGGTGCTGGGAGGCCGTTGAGATGGCCTGAACACCGAGCGTGCTGAAGCGGCGGCTGGGACGCAGCGGCTCGTCTTCGCGGATGATTCGCCGCATCTCATCGAATCCGGCCTTGCTTAGCGCCTCCTTGTCGAAGGGAGTCTGGCCGGTGAGTAGCTCGTAGAGCAACACGCCGAGCGAATAGACATCGCTCCGCGTATCGACATCATTACTGGTCAGCTCGGCTTGTTCAGGGCTCATGTAGAGCGGTGTGCCGACAAGCTGTGTCAGGGCCGTATAGACCGTGCGCTCGGTCAATTGTTGGCCCACCGCCTTGGCCACGCCGAAGTCGATCACCTTCACGACCGGCCGGCCGTCGTTCGTGGTAACCATCACGTTCGACGGCTTGAGGTCGCGATGAATGATTCCCTTTTGATGGGCATGCTGCACGGCCTGGCAAACATCAA
>JANNTN010000537.1:0-9639 GCA_031394445.1 Anatilimnocola sp. | reverse complement strand
GAATCCGTCACGCTGCCCGACGCGGTTGGGGTTTCATTCACCCACACCAGCCCCGACGGCGACGAAGGCTATCCCGGCGAGTTGGCAGATGTGATCGATGTGATCGACGATGGTTTCGATTTTGCAGTTGGTGCCGTGGGGTGTCGATTGGCCACGGACCCAGCCGGGAACCATCATCCAGGCGTCGAAGGCGGCACCGATGATCGCGTCGCGGCGAATCAGTTCATGGAGTTGGTCGTCGTTGAACTGGCGCTGGTGGGGCACGAGCGCGCGGCAGTTATTGTGACTGGCCCAGACGGGACCGTCGTACAGTTCGAGGGCTTCCCAGAAAGCTTCGTCGGTCAGATGCGTTACGTCGAGGATGATTTGTAGGCGGCGCATCTCTTTGACGAGGTCGCGACCGGCGGGAGTTAAGCCGCCGGCGGCACCGGTGCCGGGGCTGTAGCGACCGGGACCATAGTGAGCTGGGCCGAGTGCTCGCAGACCGCGGGCGAAAGCGGTTTCGAGATAGCTGAGGTCCACAATCGAGTCGGCACCTTCTAGCGAGAGCACATAGCCGATGGGGAGAGAACCCGCGATTGCGCTTCGGGCTTGTGCAAGAGATTCCTCGCTAACGCTTCGGGTTGGTATTTCTGGCAGGTGATTTTGCCAGAGTTCGAGATGGCGCGTTAGGCCGGCGCGGTCGCGGATTTGGACCAGTTGGCCGCTTTTTTCCATCGCCTGATACCAGGCAAGTTGGCCTTGAGTCATGGCCCAGGCGATTTCGGGCGAGTGCCAGCCGGGCAAGTTGTTGCCTTCGGCGACGTAGCGAGCGATTTGGGTCGCGATGCAAAGGCCGATTTCGCCGCGACGCATTTCGTCGAGCGTGCAGACGTTGCGGCTGCGGTCTTTTTTGTCGGTCTGGCCGGTTTCGCGGCGGCGGACATCGACGAGCGGCCGCGTGAGATCGCGGTTCCACTCGAGGGCATTCATCGAGAGGTCGAGGTGGCCATCAACGAGCAGCATTGGATGCCGGAGCTACTTTTTGGAAGTGAGTTTTTGCAGGGCTTCGAGCACGGCGGCGTCGTGGCCATCGACTTTGACGGCGCGCCAGACTTTTTCAATGACGCCGTCGGGTCCGATGATAAAAGTGGAGCGGGCGATGCCCATTTTCTTTTTGCCGTACATGTTTTTCTCGCGCCAGGCACCGAACTTTTCGGCGACTTTGTGGTCGGGATCGGCGAGGAGCGGGAAATTTAGTTTGAATTTGTCGCGAAACTTGACGTGGCTGTCGATGTCGTCGGGGCTGACGCCAAAGACTTTGGCACCGAGCTTTTTCAGTTCGCTGGCGCGATCGCGGAAGGCGCAGGCCTCTTTCGTGCAGCCAGGAGTGTCGTCGGCTGGATAGAAGTAGAGGACGACGGGGCTGCCTTTGAGGTCGGCGAGCTTCACTTTGGTGCCGTCGTCGGCAGAGAGGGTAAATGCGGGGGCTTTGGTGCCTTCTTCGAGCCAGTCGGACATGGAGGGCGGGGGGGCTAGGGGTTCGGGAATCGGGGTTCGGGATCCGTTACTATTCAACTGAGAAGCGGTGCGTGGTGCGGGAGCGGAAGGTTTGGCCGGGGTGGAGGACGCTGCTGGGAAATTGGGGCTGATTGGGGGAATCGGGATAGTGCTGGGTTTCGAGGCAGAAAGCGTCGTGTTGCTTGAAGCCGCCACCGCCGGCTGAGCCGTCGAGGAAATTGCCGCAGTAGAGCTGGACGCCGGGCTCGGTGGTGAAGATTTCCATCACACGGCCGCTGGCGGGGTCTTTGGCGCGAGCGGCGAGAGCCAACTTGCGATCCTGACCGCGTAAGACGAAGCAGTGGTCGTAGCCTTTTGTTTTGTGTGGCTCTTTCTTCAGCTCGCCTATGCGCTCACCGATGGCGTGGGGTGCCGTGAAGTCGAACGGGGTGCCCTTCACGGCGGCTGGTTGGCCTATGGGAATGGAATTGTCGTCGATCGGGAGATACTTGTCGGCCTCGACGGTGAGTTCGTGCTTCAAAATGTCGCCGCTGCCCGCGCCGGCGAGGTTCCAATAGGTGTGGTTGGTGAGGCAGAGGACGGTGGGCTTGTCGGTCGTCGCGCTGTAATCGATCGCCAATTCGTTGGCGTTGTTGAGCGTATAGACGACGGTCATTTTCAACGCGCCGGGATAGCCTTCGTCGCCGTCGGGGCTGGTGTGGGTGAATGAAACCCCAACCGCGTCGGGCAGCGTGACGGATTCGGCTTTCCAGACGAGCGCGTCGTAGCCTTTGTTGCCGCCGTGCAGGTGGTTGAGGCCGTTGTTGGTTGCCAATTTGTAGGTCTGGCCGTCGAGCGTGAATTGCCCTTTGGCGATGCGATTGGCGTAACGGCCAACGGTGGAGCCGAAATAGGGGTGACGCTGCAGGTATCCTTCGAGTGTCGGGAAGCTGAGGGTGATGTTGGCGTTTTTTCCGGTGCGGTCGGGGGCTTCCAGGCTGATGAGGGTCGCGCCGTAGTCGATGATGCGGGCGGTGAGGCCCTTGAGGTTGGTGAGCGTGTGGACTTTTACTTCGTGTCCGTCGCTGGTTTTGCCAAAGGGCTGGATTTCGTGCTTCATGGTGGCGATGACGCCGGTTTCGGCGGGGCGAACGCGGCGGGGCTCGGGGACTTGCTCGGATTTGACTTGCTGGGCGATTACCGAAGCCGGAAGAAGGACGATGAGGCAGGTGAGCTGAAGGAATTTCCAGCCGCGAGTGAGATGGCTCATGGTCGAGTTCCTGGGTCGGTTGCCGAGTGCGAGTGCCGATTATGGCTCTTTCGGCAGGGGCCGTCTAGGAAGGCGGGAAACGCGACAGTCAAATGAATTTTCCTAACAATGCATGGGTGTTTTAGGTTGGGCGGAAAGAATCGGGCGAGGTCGGCAACTTGATAGCTATAAGGGGAGGAAATGCACGAGGCATGAACCCGGTGGCAATCGACTGGAATGCGGCGCTCGCCCAGCATGATCGCTGGCTGCGAACGGTGGCTTATGCGCGAGTGCGGGAGCGGCAGGCGGTGGATGAGGTGATGCAGGAGGTGGCCCTGGCGGCCGTGAAGCAGGCGGCCCCGATTGCGGACGCGGCGAAGGTTGCGCCGTGGCTGTATCGGCTGGTGGTGGTGCAGTCGCTGCTGTATCGCCGGAAGTGCGGTCGGAGGCGAAGGCTGAACGACCGCTATACCGAGCAGGTGAGAAGTCGGGATGCGGAGCCGCTGGCGGAGCCCGATCCGCTGTCGTGGTTGTTGGCCCAGGAGCGGCGGGTGTTGATTCGCCAGGCGCTGGGGCAACTGGCTCATCGCGACGCGGAGATTCTTCTTTTGAAATACACCGAGAATTGGAGCTATCACCAGATTGCCGCTCATTTGGGAATCGGGCACGCGGCGGTGGAAGCGAGGCTGCACCGGGCGCGGGGGAGGTTGAGGAGGGAGTTGGCGGTGCTCGAGGTGGTGGAAGGATAGGAGTCAGGGGTCAGGGATCAGGTGGGGAGTAGAGAGTAGCGAATAGAGAGTAGGGGGAATTTAAATGGATGAGAAGTTGTTGGGGCGGTTGGTGGATGGGGAGTTGTCGGGGGAGGAGTATAGCCGGGTGGTGGCCTCTTTGGAGGAGGAGCCGGGGGGATGGCGGCGGTGCGCGCTGGGGTTTTTGGAGGCGCAGGCGTGGGGGCAGGAGTTGCCGGTGGTGCGGCGGAATTTGGAAAGCGCGGAGCAGTTGGTTAGCGCAAAAGCGGATACGTCGAAGCCGGCAAGGCAGCAGTGGCAGTTGTTATCGGTGCTGGCAATTGCGGTGAGCTTTTTTGCGGCGTTTGGATTGGGAATCGTGGTGCCGAGATTTTTTGTCAGCGGACCGCAAGAGAGCGTGGAGGTGGGAAACAATTATGCTCAGCCGGGAGCGAGTGAAGTTGCGGTCATGGAGCAGGACAATTTGCGGAATATTGGCAATGTGCAGCTCGTGGTGGATGGTGGAGAGCCGGGAGATGCACGCCAACTGCCGGTGTACGAGTTGGAACAGGGAATGGATCCATTGCTGACGAGTTCGGAGCAGGCGATAGCACCTGTGCTCATCGATTTGTTGCGAAAGCAGGGCTACGAGGTACAACACGAACAGCAATACGTGCCCGCGACGCTCGAAGATGGCCGGCAGATGATTGTTCCGCTGGATGGGTATCAGATTAGGCCGGTGAGTAGGAGATACTAAATGCAGAATTCAGAATGATGAATTAAGAATGCAGAATGTTGGGAAGTTAACAACGCTTTTTTAAGGATGTTCGATATGAGAAGCTCTTGGTGGATGGTGTGTTTGGCGGTGGGGTTGGGTTGGTCGGGGGTGGTGAGTGGTCAGCAGGATGTGCTGGTGCCGGGCGGGCCGGTGGCGCTGCGCGTGGAGCCGTTGGGTGCGGAGAAACAGGAGTTGGAACTGCTAGTGGCGCTGGCTGATGACAATAAAGTTGACGAAAAGGCGGCGGAAACGCCGGGTGGTGAGTATTGGCTGGGAGTTCAGGTGGCGGTGCTGCCGGAGATTACGAAGCGGCAGTTGGTGCTAAAGCATGGCTTGGCCGTGGAAGAAGTTTCGACTGATAGCCCGGCGGCGAAGGCCGAGATCAAGAAGTTCGACATTTTGGTGCAGGCGGGAGATACGCCGCTGAAGGCCGTGGCGGACCTGGTAAAGACGGTGGAAGCGGCTCAAGGCAAGGAGCTGGTGATTACGGTGAAGCGCGATGGCGAATCGCGGACGATCCGAGTGACCGCCGATAAGCGGCCGAAGACGGAAATGACCGTCGATTTGGTTCGCAAGAAGATTGAAGCGGCGCGGCCTGAATTGGCTGGTGAAATCAAGCAACTCGAAGAGGCGCTCGAGAAGCTGAAGAGTAAGACGGGCAAGGATGGGTTTGGGATGTATTTTGCGAAGCCGGCGATTGTGGCTCCGCGCGTCGAATTTAAGCTTGATGATAAGTTTCACAAGGATGCCAAGGCGGGATTGCCCAAAGACTTGTCGGTGCAGATCAACAAGCAAGGCAACGAGCCGACGAAGATTCGCGTCAAGCGAGGCGAGCAGGAGTGGAACGTGACGGAAGACAAGATTGGCGAACTGCCGGAGGACGTGCGTGGACACGTCGAGAAGATGCTGCATGGACATGCGAACTGGGCGCATGCCAGCGGCGCGGCGGTCCGGACCGTTCGCGTGTTGCCTGATGGCAAGGTGGAAGGTGTGTTGAATTTTACTCCCGTAGCGCCCGTGGCTCCTGCGGCACCGAAACCGCCTGCCGCTCCGAAGCCGCCGGCTGATTATGTGTTGCCGGTTGTTCCAGCTCCGCCGACCGCCAGCCGCACGGTGGTGGCTCGCGTGGAGGGAGGAACTGAGGGCACGAATGCAAAGCTGGACGCGATCATGAAGAAGCTGGAGAAGTTGGAGAGTGAGATTGAGGGGTTGCGGGAGAAGAAGTAGGTCTGGCTGAGCTTTGCCACACACGGGAAAAATAAAATAGGTGTTCCCGCAAATACGAGAGCGGTTGTATGCTTCGGCTGAAGCTACAGGCGTGCAGCTTTCGATTGTTCAGATAGGTAAACTTTGTTCGCTTGCCAGCAGGGACGCTAGCATGCCGAGACAGCCGTCAGACATCGATTCGCGACTGCGTAACGGGCAGCAACAATCGCCCGCCAGCTTGGAGTGGGCGCGATTCAAAGTGCATCTGCGGCTGTGGCAGAAATGGTGGCTGCGGCCGCATCGTCCGTTTCAGCCGGTGTTTGTCATCGCGACTTGTCGCTCGGGCAGCAATCTGCTGCTCTCTTATTTGAATCAGCAGCCGGAAGTGGCGATGCTTGGCGAGGTGCTGTGCTCGCAGTTGCCCCATGGCCCGCGGCGCGATCGCATTCCGGCGGGACAGGCGATTCGGCACATTCGCTATTGCTTGCAGGGAGAACGTGGCGCGGTTCGAGGCTGCAAGCTGATGCTACGACAGTTGGCCGAGAGCCAACTCTCGCTCGATGATTTGCAGAGGGAGTTTCCCGAAGCGAAATTCGTCGTCTTGTACCGGCAGTCGCTGGCCGAGCAGTTTGTGTCGCTGAAGGTCGCCGAAGCCACGCGGCAATTCACCCTGGGACTCGGCGAATCGCCGCGGCCTGCGGAAGTCGCCGTGAATTCGGCCGAGTTGCGGGCCTATTGCGATGACGCGCGACGGCGGTATCACGACGCACTGGCCCACCGGTGGCTAGCCGAACGAGCCGTGCTGCTGAGTTACGAAGAGCTGGTGGCGAATCCCACCGGTTGGTTGAAGCAAGAGATTTGCCCGCTGCTGGGAGTGCCGTTTCACGCGCCGCAGACGCGTCTCTTGAAGCAAAAGACTCGGCCGCTGGCGGAGCAGGTGCTCAATTATCGCGAGGTGGCGGGTTTGTTTGACAGCCCGTTGTGCCGCCAGCACCATGACTGGCCGGGGCGTGGGACGAATCGGAAGGCGGCGTAGTCGCCGTATTACCGGTTTGGCCCCGGCGGCCAATTTCTTGAACAATCGAGCGGGTACGACTCGACATTCGGCTGGGTCAAGCGACAATGCGTAGCTTGCGGCGATCATGTGCCGTTCTCACCGCGTAGCGTTGGCTCATTCATGCTGGATAACTTTTCGAGAATTGTAAGCGACACCAAAGCTGGTACGCATTTCGCGCATGGGATGTCCGTGGGATTGGGGATGCTGGGCCGGCAGCTTTGGGTTTGGCCGCTGTTAGCCGCGGCGATGATGGTTGTGGCCGGTTTGACGATACGCGGGTATGTGGAGTCGGCAGCGCAGCAGGCAATGGCGGATGGCTTGGAGGCGATGCTGAAGTCGAATGTGGAGGCGCTGCGCATTTGGCTGGAAACCGAGGAGAGCCAGGTTTTGGCCGCTGCCACGGACCCGGCGGTTCGCACGGCCGCGAGCGAACTGCAGCGGTTGGCTTCGTCGTCGCCGGAGAATGCCCTGGTGCTGGCCCAATCGTCGGCTCAAGAAGATTTGCGCGCGGCGCTGCGGCCGCTATTGGCGCGTAAGCACTTTGTGGGCTACGTGATCATGAATACCGAGCGTGTAATCATCGGGTCGGACCGTCCGGAGCTGGTGGGGCAGCAGCGGACGACGAACTACGACTTAATCACACGGACGGTGGAGCGCGGCACGACAGTGACGCCGCCGATTCCCAGCATGTTGCTGACGAAGGATAGCGATGGCCAGATGCGGGCGGGGCAACCGACGATGTTTGCGCTGGCGACGCAGCGCGACGTGACGGGAGATGTGGTGGGCGTGCTCGGACTGCGCATTCGGCCCGAGGAGGATTTCGTGAGAATTTTGCAGGTTGCTCAGCCGGGAAAAACTGGGGAAACCTATGCGTTCGATCGCAGCGGGTTGATGCTGTCGGAGAGCCGGTTTACCAAGGATCTGGCGCGGGCCGGTCTGATTCCCGATCAGGGAGTGGCTCGGGCACAGCTTACGCTGGCGATTCGCGATCCGGGGGTGAATCTTATGGCGGGTAAGCGAGCGGCTCTGACGCGATCGGAGCAGCCGTTGACACGGATGGCAGCGAGCGCGACCAAAGGGGAGAGTGGCAGAGATGTGAAAGGGTATCGCGACTATCGGGGAGTGCCGGTGGTGGGAGCGTGGACGTGGCTGGAGGACTATGAACTGGGAGTGGTAACGGAAGTGGATGTGGCGGAAGCGTATGGCTCGTTGTACATTTTGCGGCGGGCGTTTTGGACGTTGTTTGCGTTGTTGGCCGCCAGCAGCCTGTTAATCCTGCTGTTCACGCTGGCGGTGGCCAAGATGGAGCGTTCGGCGCAAAAATCGGCGCTCTTGGCCCGAGAGCTGGGCCAATATCAATTGGAAACCAAGCTGGGCGAAGGTGGGATGGGTGTGGTCTATCGGGGCCGGCACCGGATGCTGCGGCGGCCGACGGCGATCAAGCTGCTACACCCCGATAAAACAACTGACGGCACCATCGCGCGATTCGAGCGCGAAGTGCAACTTACTTGTCAGTTGAACCATCCGAACACCATTGCGATCTACGACTACGGGCGCACGCCGGAGGGGCTGTTTTTCTACGCAATGGAGTATCTCGACGGAGTCAATCTGGATGGACTGATTAGCCGGTTTGGGTCGCTGCCAGAAGGGCGCGTGATTCATTTTCTGCGGCAGATTTGCGGATCGCTGGCCGAGGCGCATGGAATTGGGCTGGTGCATCGCGATATTAAGCCGGCGAATATCATGGTGGGGCGGCGCGGCGGTGAAAGCGACGTGGTGAAGGTGCTGGATTTTGGTTTGGTGAAGGCGGTGGACTCAAAGAAAGAATCTTCGATCACGTCGGCCGGGTCGATAATCGGGACGCCACTGTATATGTCGCCCGAATCGATTGAAAATCCGGAACGGGTCGATAACCGGAGCGATTTGTACTCCGTGGCGGCAGTCGGTTACTATCTGCTCACCGGTACACCCCCTTTTGACGGCGCGAACGTGCTGGAAATTTGCATGCATCATTCGCGGACCAAGCCCGAGCGGCCGAGCGAACGCTTGAAGCGGCCGATATCGAGCGATTTGGAGGACGCTTTGTTGCGCGGGCTGGCGAAGAATCCCCACGATCGTTTTCAATCGGCTCGGGATTTTGCCGAGGCTTTGGCCGCGTGCGTGGCCATGACGAAATGGACACCGCACCAAGCCGACGAGTGGTGGAGCCGGTTTTCGACCGGGGCGCTAGCGGCGATTGATAAAGCGCCGACTGCCAGTGTTAACGAAGCGGCGACGGTCTATCTGCCGCAGGAATAGCTCATTGAAAAATTTCTAGTGTCTGCCAGCGAGGCAACGTCTCATGCCGCTGAATTTTTGCATTCGTGCGCTTCAGGCGTGGTCGCTGTTGGCTGTTGGTTTGGTGGCGTGTGGTGTTGATGCCGCACGCGCGGCGGATGGGCAGGCTTCGGAGACGGCGGACGAGAGCGCCGTGGAGCGAATTCACTCTGTCGCCACGCAAATATCTCGACAATTGTACTTTGAGCAGCACACGCTGACGCACGAGGGAAATGCGGCGCGGGGGCGGGCGTTGTTTTTGCGGGAAGCGGTTACCAAGTGCGTGGCATGTCATAAGGTGAGCGGGCAAGGAGGCGAGGTGGGGCCCGATTTGACGCAGATTGGCGGTAAATTCGGCCGGTCGCATTTGATTGAGTCGCTGCTGGAGCCGTCGCGGCAAATTGTGGAGGGATATCGCACGGCGATCATTCAAACGAGCGATGGGGCGGTGCATTCCGGGATTGTGAAGGAGCAAACGGAATCGCAGGTGGCGCTGCTCGGTACTGCTGGCAAGCGAATCGCGATTGAGACCAGCCAGATTGCGGGGCGGAAGGATAGCCCGCTGTCGCTGATGCCCGTTGGATTGACAGAGCAACTGACGGCGGAGGAGTTTACCGATTTGGTGGCGTATCTGGAGACGTTGCGGGCGGGCGGGAAGCCCACGCCGGGGGCGGCAATTGCGGGGCCGATCAAGTTGCCGGAAGGATTTCAGGTGCGGACGGTGGCGACGGGCCTGACCGGTGGGACGGCGATGGAGGTTTTGCGGGACGGGCGAGTGCTGATTTGCGAGCAAACGGGAACGCTGCGGGTGGTGCGCGATGGCAAG
>JANNTN010000533.1:0-6899 GCA_031394445.1 Anatilimnocola sp. | reverse complement strand
CGCTCGACGAAGAGCCGATCAGTGAACCGAAGCTGTCGTCGAATTCGTGAGAATTCGGTTTGCCAGATGGTGGGAATTCTCACGAATTCAGCTAGTGCGTCTGGAAGTGTGTTTGGTCAGAGGAACGCAAGTTTTCTCCAGTTTAGCGTTACAGACCTGAAACCGAAAGTAACTGCGTCGCCGTGAGGCGGGGTGGAGAGCAACTGGAGGTGAACGACCGGTCCGTAGGCAACGAACCCGATTCGGCCAAGCCTGCCGGGGAGCTTGCTAGCTAATGGCGAACCCCAAACCGTGTGACGGCGATCCCACCGACCTGCGAGGTCCGCCCGGGGGATAGACACGGGAGCCTGTCGCGCTGAGGTGACGTGAGAAAGCGGCGACAGGGGAAAGGCAGAACGGTGGTTGGGGACGGAACGGTCGGAAGGCCAGACCCATGAACCAGAGAGACCGACACGTAACAGGACGGTGTTCATACCCCAGCGGGTCGAAGAGCCGGCGTGTGGGAGTCAGAGCACCCATAGTAGCGTTGAAGCGGGGTAACGCCCGTGGAGCCGACCCGCGTTAGCGCGGGTGCCCCGGATGCAGGAAGGTGGATGCGTGAAGACCAATCGCCGGGAAGAACAACCGACCACAGTGCCGTTTACGGCTACACCGGCCGGAGAGCCTCCGTCCGTGAAGGACTGGGCGAACCCGAGCGTTTGGACGGACCGCATGTTGGCAACTCTCGAAACGGGAGTGCGAGGAGGTAAATGGCACACGTTGAGTGACAAAGTGTTTGCCGAGCGGAACCTGTACATGGCCAGCTCGAAAGTGCTGGCTGGTTCGTGTCACGGTTGCCGAAACCTGCACGTCGGGATCGGATTCTCGCAGCGACCGGTTGATCAGCTTTTTGAGCTTGATGATTTTCGGCAGGAGCTTCTGGCCGACGCGCGGGCTGGCCATGGCCAGTCGCGAAACGTGGTCGGTCAGGCCGTCGAGAAACGAGGGGTCTTTCAGATCGATCGACCCGCCATTCAGCTCTTCCACAATGTCCTGCGGCAGCGCATCGAGTAGCTCCTGAATCACGCGCTTCGCCTCTTCTTCGCGGGCCGAGGGAAGGGGTTCAGGGCTGCTCTCGGGCGGTAGTTCCATCGTCAAAGGGCCTGGATTCAGCAGCCGCGGAACACAAGTCGCGGCCAAACTAGCGGACATAACGGGCCTCTGCGGCAAGTGGCACGGTTCACCAGACATTACTGCCGCGTCACTGTCGTCTTAATGCAAAATTCGCCAAAAAAGTGTCGCAGAGGCCAGCGATCTTCATCGTTTCTTCGCTTGTGATTCACGCAATCTTCACTTGCGAAGCTTCTGATCTGTGACAAGAAGTGAAAACAAGATTTGGGAGAAAAAATGATGACTCGCAAGCTTCGAGGCTGTGCCGTTCAACCGCGGCACGCGTTTACCCTGGTCGAATTGTTGGTTGTGATCGCCATCATTGGCGTGCTGGTGGCTTTGCTGTTGCCAGCGGTGCAGTCGGCCCGCGAGGCGGCCCGCCGCAACTCGTGCATGAACAATCTCAAACAAATGGGGCTGGCAGTTCAGAATTTTGAATCAACTTTTAAGTTCTTACCGCATTCAGGCCAATGCGATTCGACGGGCAGCGGCACCACGACGTACATGATTCATTCCACGGGAACATTGATGCTGCCTTACATCGAACAGCAGTCGGTCTATAACCAGTTCGATACGGAGTCGAACTCCATTTCGAGCTATGGGGCCACGGCGGGAAGTGGCGGCTATACAACATCGAGCGGTGCGCTGATTCACCCTCAGTCACGAGGGCTAGCATACGACGATCCTCGGCATCCTAGCGGTACGTTGGCCGCCAAGACGATCGTAAAGACGTTTGTTTGCCCATCGACGCCGCTGGCCCCTGGCGCTCGCGACCCGAATTCGAAGTATGGCCCCGTCGATTATATGTTTGCGGCGATTACGGACATTGATGGTCGCGCTGGTTCGGGGACGTTCAAGGCGCGCACGTCAACCAGCGATGCGGCGTATTTAAGTCAGGTCAGCGCGGGGATGCTGAGCTGCGACCCCGGTCACGGCTACCGCAACGTGCAAGATGGCACGAGCAACACCGTGTTGGTTTTGGAAGATGCCGGACGGGCGCACCCCAGCGTGGCCAAGATCGGCGCTTACTCATCGCGCCCAGGCCCAGTCGCCAGTCCGGTCGATGCCGTGCAGGGCAAGGGCTCCAGC
Organism: Anatilimnocola sp.; assembly: GCA_031394445.1. Lineage (GTDB taxonomy): Bacteria > Planctomycetota > Planctomycetia > Pirellulales > Pirellulaceae > CAYLLN01. Next base: position 4,661 of record JANNTN010000533.1, on the reverse strand, counting down.
GGTTCGTTGTTTGCTAACGGACGGCGGGTCTATGCTTGGGCTGATCCCGATGCGTTTACTAATGGTGTGTCCGGGCCGAGCAACGCTTCGTCGCCGCAAAGCCGAGTCGCCGGCGTCAACAATTCGGCCTCCCCGTTCGGTGGTCCCCCAACATGTCCTTGGGATCTCAACAACTGCGGACCCAACGATGAGCCGTTCAGCTTTCACAGCGGCGGAATCAATGTGTGCATGGGAGACGGCTCCTGCCGCTTCCTCACCAACAACATCGATGCACTCATTCTTAAGGCCGTCGTGGCTGCAAGTGATGGGGCGACTGTTTCGCTGGACTAAGAGCCGATCAGTGAACCGAAGCCGTAGCCGAATTCGTGAGAATTCGGTTTGTCAGACGAGGGGAATTCTCACGAATTCCGCTACGCACTCCCCGCGGGCTTCCCTTTGAAGAACTTTCGGCCGAGCGACTGGTTGTAGCTCGTCCAGGCGCTTTCGCCGCTGGCGTCTTCCTTCATGATTTGGGCGACGCTGTAGAGCTTGGCGTCGAGATTGTCGAGCAGGTGCAGGGCGATGGCTTCGAGCGTCATCGGCAGCTTGGGGCTGCCATATTCGTACTCGCCGTGATGGCTGACGATCAGGTGTTTTAGCCTAAGCAGCAGTTCTTCGGGGAATTTCTCTCCGGCTAGTTGCTCCGACTCGGCGACTTTATCCTCGACCGTGCTCAGCACCATGACGATGTGGCCAATAAGCTGCCCGGCATCGCTATAACCGAACTCGCGGTCGTACACCAGTTCGTCAATCTTGCCGGCATCGTGCAGAAAGGCACCCATCAAGAGCATGTCGAGATCCAATTCGGCATACAAGGGCGCGACAACGCGGCAGACCTCCATCAGGCTGACGACGTGCGCTAACAGGCCGCCGCGATAGGCGTGATGGTTCTTAATCCCGGCTGGCGCCTCCGTGAACTTGCCCATGAACTCTGTGTCGGCCAGAAAGCACTCAGCCAGACTGAGCAGGTGCGAATTTTTCATGCCCCGCAACAGCTCCGTCAGCCGCAGCCCGAGCCGGTCGATCTCTTCGCTGCTGACGGTTACGAAATCCTGCTCGTCGATCTTGCCGGAGTCGGCCGGCTCGATCCGCGTCACGATCATCTGCAACTGGCCATTATAAGTTTGCGTGGTGCCGGCCACGCGCAGATAGTTGCCCGTCTCGACCGAGTTGAACACGCCGTCGGTGGCGTTCCAGAGCATCCCCGTCAGCGAACCGGTTTTGTCGGTCAGGCGAAGTTGCAAATACAAATTGCCGTTGCGATTGGCCCGCAGTTGCTTATCCGCCACGAGAAACACCTGATCGATGTTTTCGCGTTCGCCGAGCTGATTGACATAACGACGAAGTGCCGGCATAGGAATTCGGAATGCAGAGAGCAGAATGTAGAACGAAGTCCGATTCTAGGGAGGATTGCCGAGCTGGCATAGGATACGCAGCGCAGCGGCCAAAAAATCGCTTGTGCCCGCTCTGCAGCAACGGCATACTCTGACGGGTTCCGAACTCTGCATTCTGCATTCTGAATTCTCCATCCCCCCCTCCCTTTGCATGTCGTTCACCGCTCCACACCCCGGCTCGCCGGCCATGCCACGCTGGGAAACGGGCGAGTTGCCCGAAGCGCCCCGGGTTGGCTGGCGAAATATCCTGGCAATGATTGGCCCCGGTGTCGTGATGAGCGCTTCGGCTATTGGCGGCGGGGAATGGCTGCTGGGCCCCACGGTAACCGCCAAGTATGGCGGCGCGCTGATGTGGCTGGCGGCGACGAGCATTTTTTTCCAGGCACTCTACAACATCGAAATCAGCCGCTACACGCTCTATTGTGGCGAGCCGATTTTTAGCGGCAAATTTCGCACGTTGCCCGGCCCGTGGTTTTGGCTTGTCGTTTATTTGATGCTCGATTTTAGCGCGATATTTTCCTACCACGCGGCCAGCGCGGCGGTTCCCGTGGAAGTGATGCTGCTCGGCGGCCAGATCCCCGATCACGATACGAACGCCTACCACTGGTGGTTGAACAAGGGAATCTCGACCGCCATTTTTTTGCTCGCAATGGTCCCGCTCGTCTTCGGCGGCAAAATTTTCAACGCGCTACGCGTGATCACGAGCATGAAACTCGTCCTGCTGTTCAGCTTTTTGCTCGTGCTCGGCGTGCTGTTTTCCAAGCCCGCCACCTGGGGTGAAATTTGGGGCGGCTTTTTTCAGATCGGCAATGTTCCCGTGCAGCGGGGGGACGATCAGGATGGCAACGGGCAACTCGATCCGGGCGAAGACTGGGACCGCGACGGCCATCTGGATGTCGTCGAAGCTCGATTACTGCCGACCATCGATACCAACGGCGACGGCAAACCCGAAGCCTGGGAAAAAGACGCTAGCGGCAAACCGATCAAATTTGTGGACGTCGATGGCGACGGCCTGCGCGATGGCGACAACGTCGAAAACATCTTCATCGAGTTATTCAAGCGCGGGCGATTACCCCAGCTCGATTTTACGCTCGTTGCTTTCATCTGCGGCCTGGCGGCGATCGCCGGCAACGGCGGACTCTCGAACACGCCCGTCAGCAACTATGTACGCGACCAAGGCTGGGGCATGGGTCACAGCGTAGGTGCCATTCCCAGCATGGTCGGCGGTCGCGGCATCGCACTCACGCACGTTGGCTCCGTGTTTCAAGTCAATGAGGAAACGCTCCCCCGCTGGCGGCGGTGGTATCGCCACCTGCTGCGCGACCAACTCATGATCTGGCTTCCCGCCTGCCTTATCGGCGTGGCGCTTCCCAGTATGCTCTCGATCGAATTCCTGAAGCGCGGCACCGAGGCCGGCGATTGGAACTCAGCCGTGATGACGGCCGAAGGCGTGCGCGACCATGTCACCAATCCGCCCAGTGGAGTTTTCGTCACCGAATCCGGGCTCGCGCCCTATTTGTCTGGCCCGCGCTGGGGAAATCTGTTCTGGGCGCTGACGCTCCTCTGCGGCTTTCTCGTCCTCACCACCACACTCATCACCACCATCGACGGTCTCATCCGCCGCTGGGTCGATGTCTTTTGGACCGCCAGCCCCCGGCTACGCGAAGTTGCTCCTGAAAACATTCGCTATGTCTATTTCGGTGTCCTCATGACCTATATCGTATTTGGCATCACCATGCTCTGGCTCAACAAACCGGCCCAACTCATCACGTGGGCCACGCTGGGCTTCAATTTCGCCCTCGGGTTTAGCTGCTGGCACACGCTGATCATCAACAAAGTGCTGCTGCCTAAGCCGCTGCGTCCGGGGATCGTGCCGACTGTCGGCCTTATTTTGGGCGGCACTTTCTTTTGGATTCTCGGGATTGTCGCTGTGCTCGATCAGCTTCAAAAAATCGGTGTGCTGCACCTGCAATAAATCAAAAACAATTTGAACAGGAGAAAACGGAGGAAACAGCGAGTAGGTCCGAAGCTTTATCACTCCGTTTCCTCTGTTAGCTCCTGTTCATTTGTCTGAATTTTCCGCTTGACGGCTAATCGGCTCGCCTTGCCGTGACGAGGGCGGGGAGGGAAGTGCAGAGGAACCAGGGGCGGGGAGTGGCGAGTTCGAGGAGGGCGGCGAGGGGATTGGCGGCGGCGTGGCCGGCGGGGGCGCGGCCGCTGAGGAGGCTGTCGGAGAAGGTAGCGGGTTTTTTGAACCTGACGACTCTGGTTTTGTCTTTGCTCAGGCTGGCCAGTTCGAGGGCGCGGTCGATGGCTTCTTCTTGAAAGCCGATTTTGTTGATCAGCTTGTTGGCGAGGGCTTTGTCAGCCGTGAAGATTTCGCCGGTGGCGAGCTTGTCGAGATCGGCCGGATTGGCGGCGAAGTGGGGGCGGCCTTCTTTGACGATCGACTTGAAGCGGTCGAACATGTCGTTGATGTGGGACATGATCAGCTCGCGCTCTTCGGGGGTCATTTCCTTGGTCATGCTGAGCATGAGCTTGCGGGGGTGGGTGGCGAGGGAATCGTCTTTGACATCGAAGCGGTCCATGAGCTTGCTGATGTCGTAGTGGGGGATCATCACGCCGATGGAGCCGGTGGTGCAGGTGGGCTCGGCGAAGATCGTGTCGGGCTTGTCGCCGACGGCCATCGAAACGTAGTAGCCGCCGCTGGCCGCCATGCCGCCCATGCTGACGACGAGTGGCAGCGACTGCTCGTCGCGGAGCTTTTTCAGGTGGTGGTACATGAAATCCGAGCCGGTGACGGTGCCGCCAGGGGAGTCGACGCGAAGAACAATCGCTTTGACGTTTTTGTCTTCGCGGACCCGGTCGATTTGATTCTTGACGTAGCCTTCGCCCTCCATGATGACGCCGGAGATGGTGATGATGGCGATTTTGTCCTGGCCCGTTTTGTCTCCCGAGACGAATTTCTCTTCGACGCCGTTGCTGGTGTCGAAATAGTCGGCGAAGGCCACGAGCAGGCCGATGCAAATGAACCCCGTGACGAAGAAGCCGAGCCAGCCGATGAAGCTCCAGAAGCGGGACCAGGCGGTTTGCGTATAGACGACGACCTGCGGGGGCTGATAAGTCGGGTAGTTGGGTTGGGGCATGCTCATACTGGTTTCTCCGCCAATCGGTTGGTACGTGTATAGTCGATTCTACGGTGAATGCCGTGACGGAACCAAGGAGAGG
>JANNTN010000517.1:0-17741 GCA_031394445.1 Anatilimnocola sp. | reverse complement strand
CTTGCTCGCGCTGCTCCCCTGTCAATCGACAAGCCGTTTCCGTCATCTTGGCCAGCGCTTCCAACTCGCGAATGGGATCAGGCAATCGAAACCCCCGCCGATACTCCACCCATCCGCGCGCATCACCCGGCAGCCACGTCCCATAAGTGGACCAGGTGAAAATGAACGCGATCGGATCCTCATTCGACATGGCAGTATTCTCCCGCGATTTCGCTTGCTTGAGCAAGCGAAAAGGAAGCCCGACGCGTAAGCGAGGAAGCCCCGCGAGTTGACTCCAGATCCACCAACCGTGCGGCAGCACGAATCGAGCCGCGCAGCGGCGAATGAGTGGCGCGGAACCAAACGACCGAATCGCGTCGATCAAGCCCCAACGTCAAACGGCGCTCTCCCTCGCTTATGCGCCGGGCTTCCTGGGACTGCCACATTCGCCCCCGCGCGCTATAATACGAACGTCCTTACTCAAACTTTCGAATTTTGGATCGCCTGAAAGTATCATGACCACTCAACTCGAATCCGCCCGTGCCGGTCACATCACCCCCGAAATGGAGTTCGTTGCCAATCGCGAAAGCCTGACCGCCGAAAAGGTCCGCGAGGAAGTCGCCATTGGCCGGATGGTCATTCCCGCCAACAAGGTCCATCTCGCCGGCCGGCTGGAGCCGATGGCCATCGGCATCGCCGCCCGCTGCAAGATTAACGCCAACATCGGCAACTCAGCCGTCACCAGCAAGGTGCAGGACGAGCTCGATAAGCTGCACACCGCCGTCCACTTCGGGGCCGATACGGTGATGGACCTCTCCACCGGCAAGGACATCGACAACATCCGCGCCGAGATCATCAAGAACAGCCCCGTGCCGATTGGCACCGTCCCCATCTATCAAATGCTGGAAGAGCTGGGCGGCAACATCGAGGATATGCGGCCGCAACATTTTCTCGACATGGTCGAGCATCAGGCCAAGCAGGGCGTCGATTACATGACAGTCCACTGTGGCGTGATGATGGAGCACCTGCCGCTCACCATGGGCCGCGTCACCGGCATCGTCAGCCGCGGCGGCTCGCTGATCGCCAAATGGATGATGACCCACCGCAAGCAGAACCCGCTCTACGAAAGCTTCGACGACCTCTGCGACATCATGCGGGAATACGACGTGACGTGGAGCCTCGGCGACGGCCTCCGCCCCGGCTCCATTGCCGACGCCAGCGACAAGGCTCAATTTGCCGAGCTGAATGTCCTGGGCGAACTGACGCAGCGCGGCTGGAAAAACGGCACGCAAGTCATGGTCGAAGGTCCCGGCCACATTCCAATGGACCAAATCGACATGAACATCAAGGAGCAAATTCGCATCTGCAAAGGCGCTCCGTTCTACGTCCTCGGCCCGCTCGGCACCGATGTCGCCCCCGGCTACGACCACCTCACCCGCGCCATCGGCGCCGCCCTCGCCGGCTGGAGCGGCGCGGCGATGCTCTGCTACGTCACCCCAAAAGAACACCTCGGCCTGCCGAACCGCGAAGACGTAAAACAAGGCGTCATCGCCTACAAAATCGCCGCCCACTCCGCCGACGTTGCTCGCCATCGCCCCGGTGCCCAAGACCGCGACAACGCCCTCAGCCGCGCCCGTTTCGCCTTCGACTGGAACGAGCAATTCCGCCTCTCCCTCGATCCCGAAACCGCCAAGGCCTATCACGACGAAACGCTACCCCAAGACACCTTCAAATCGGCCCACTTCTGTAGCATGTGCGGACCAAAATATTGCTCGATGAAGATCACGGAGGATATCCGCAAGATGGCCGCCAACAACGAGCTTGTCGCGATCGAGCCGGCCAAGGCATAGAAGTGTCTGAATTGCCGAATTTCGATCCATTCTTCCTTCGTGGTAGAATGAATTGCTCAAAGGGATTCATCCATGGTCACTGTCGATTCCGTACCGCTTCCCATGCTCGCAGAGGTCGTCGCGGGCCGAGTTCCGCCGCTGGAGCAGCTCACCATCGATCAAGTTGAGCAAATGATCAAATACGGGATTCTCAAGGATGGGGCCCCAATCGAGTTGATCGACGGTCTTCTAGTCCATAAGGATCGCAGTGCTCGAGGCGAGGATCCGATGACGCATAACCCAGCACATGCGATTTGTGTGAAGCGACTGATGGCGCTCTTGTCTTTCGTTCAATCGATTGGCTTCCATCTTCAATGCCAGCTTCCCATCGCCCTCTTGCCAACTCGTGCTCCCGAACCTGATTTGGCGATCATTCGTGGTGCTCCAGAAGACTATCACGGTCGTCATCCCGGGCCGAACGACGTCGTCGCGGTCTTTGAAGTTGCCGACAGTTCCTTGGACTATGACCGCGGCAAGCAGAGGCTGTACGCCTCCGCCGGAATTCCAATCTACTGGATTGCGAATCTGATTGATAATGTCGTTGAGGTTTATGAGCGCCCCAATACAAAGACGGGAAAGTACGACAGCCACGTTGATTACAAGATAGGTGATTGTCTGGAATTGTCGTTGCGCAACAATTCGTCAACTCCTATTCGAGTGGATCGAATCATCGGCTAAGCTCACGGCGTGATGGATAACCCTTCCGAGCCACTTCAAGTTTCCGATACGTCGCTGACCGTAGCCGACGATGCGCCGGATGCGGCTGGCACACCGCTGTTTCAAGATCGCTCCTTCTGGGGTCTCACCGCCACCCAGTTCCTCGGCGCGTTCAACGACAACCTCTTCAAGCAGCTCGTGCTGCTGCTAGCCGTGGGTGGCGCGGCGACAGGAGTTGCCGCCGCCAATGCCGCGCCGCGCACCGGCCCCGATCTCCAATCGCTGGCGATGTTCTGCTTCGCTCTCCCCTTCCTGCTCTTCTCCGGGTTCGCCGGCTATCTGAGTGAGCGATACAGCAAGCGTCGCGTCGTCGTCACCTGCAAAGTGGCCGAGATCGGCATCGTTCTGCTCGGCATGGCGGCGTTTGCGCAGTGGGGCGTTTTCCACATGTCGGGCCTTTTGGCGGTGCTGTTCCTCATGGGCACGCACAGCGCCTTCTTCGGCCCGCCCAAGTGGGGCATCCTGCCAGAGCTCTTCGCCGAGCGCGATCTGCCCGTCGCCAACGGCATCATCCTCATGACCACATTCCTGGCGATCATCTTTGGCACGGCCCTCGCCGGCGCCCTCGTCGATCTGTTCGGCGTCGAGCGGCTCTGGCTCGCCTCTATCGCCTGCCTCGTCATCGCCATCCTGGGCACGCAAACGGCCCTGCTCGTCCGCCCGCTAAAACCCGTCAATCCAAAACTGCCGTTCACCTGGTCGGCTCTCACCGTGCCGGGCGAAATTATCGCGCTCTTGCGCCGCGATCGGCAATTGTTTTGGGCCATGTGTGCTTCGTGCATGTTCTGGATGATCGGCGGCATCGTGCAGCCGTCGGTCAATTCGCTCGGCAAAGTCCAATTCGGCCTCAAGGACGGCCCGACCAGCGTCCTCGCCGCCTGCATGGGTATCGGCATCGCTTTCGGCTGTGCCGTCGCCGGCAAGCTCTCGCAGAACCGCGTCAACTTCGGCCTTGTAAAGCTCGGTGCCTGGCTCCTCGTCATCATCCTCGGCATCCTCGCGATTCCCGGCCCCAACAACTTCAACCTGCTCCGCTACCCCGGCACGATGGTCGCTCTCGTCCTCCTCGGTGTGTCAGCCGGCCTCTTCGCCGTCCCCATACAAGTCTTCCTGCAAACTCGCCCTCCCGCGGAGCTCAAGGGCCGCACCATCGCCACGACGAACCTCGCCAACTGGGTCGCCATCATCGCCTCCGCCGGCATCTACGGTGCGTTCGACGTCGTCATCCGCCTCACCCACGCCCCCCGCGCCACCATCTTCGCCCTCACCGCCGCCCTCATGCTCCCGGTGGCTTTGTTCTACAACCCCAGTGCCAACGAGGCCGCCAAGAAACCATCCCCTCTCCCTCTGGGAGAGGGCTAGGGTGAGGGTCTAGCAACCACCGTTTTCCGCCACCATTCCCAACCTCTGTACTCGGTACCAAGTACTCAGTACACAGTACTATTGCGGCTACGCGACTACTCCCCTCTGTCCCCTTGTCCTTGTCCCCCCCTCTCCTTGTCCCCGTGTCCCCGTGTCCTCTGACTCCTGACTCCTGCCCCCTTCCCCCTGCCTTCCCCATGCTCGGCGCCACCCTCCCCCTACCCTCTTACCTCGACCGCCTCAACCAAGAGGTCTCCCGCTTAAGCCAGCCGGACATCCAAAAATGGGCCGACCTCGTCTATGAAGCTTGGCAAAACGGCCGCTTCGTTTTCATCATCGGCAATGGCGGTAGCGCCACGACCGCCAGCCACATGGCCGAAGACCTCGGCAAAAGCTCCCTCCGCCCCAGTGATCTTAACGACGAATCCAAAAAACGCCTCAAAGTCCTCAGCCTCACCGACAACGCCGGCTGGCTCCTCGCCGTCGGCAACGACTGCGGCTACGACCAAATCTTCCTCCAGCAGCTCATGAACTACGGCTCAAAGGGAGACCTCCTCCTCGCCATCAGCGGCTCCGGCAACAGTCCCAACATCCTCACCGCCGTCGATTGGGCCAACCGCCACGGCTTAACCACCTTCGGCCTCACTGGCTTTAGCGGCGGCCAGCTCAAGCAAATGCAACAACACGGCCTCCACGTCCAGCTCGACGACATGGGCATGGTCGAAAGCCTCCACCTCGCCATCTTCCACTGGGTTCTCAACGACGTCTTCGCCCGCATCAACCGGGAGGGGAGATACGCATAATCGCTCCATCCAGGCATGATACCGATTCATTCGGCGTCTTCATCCAACCGATCGCATCCACTCTGTGAGATTGTCACGGGACCATCGTCGATTGGCGCGATATTGAATTGGTTCGGGCCATCGTCGGGCAACCTCAGCTATTTCCCATCCACCGGGCAGTCGCATCATACGACCTGTCCCCCAGCGAGTAATCCAGCGTATGTAGCGTCGTTCGCAACACCTAGTCGCCAATGCGAAAGTCATTCGGGCATCCTGGCCCACATGATCGAGTACCTCTTCGTATCTTCCATCAGCCCAAAGCCGTGGTATCAACGCTCCTTGGCGCTTCTGGCATGTTCTCGTGAGGCGCATTCCTCTCGCGGCAGCATTGAGGCTAATGCCAAACCCGAGTTGGCAGAGCACGTGGAACATCATGTCCACGTGGCCAAGAGCCAATGACTTGCACTGCGAATGCAGGCCCGACTCTTCAGCAAGGATGTCGAAACCGAAGCCAATCCCGTTCCAAGTCACGATGGTATAGCCCTTCGCAACTCGCTCTTTGAGATAAGCCACCAATGCCTGGGCCTCGGCGGCCGCCATTTTCGGCGAGGGATGCTTTGATCGCTTGCGACCGAACCATAGCAACGGTGCTGATGTGTCACCGCAATACGTAGCGGCACAAGAAATACCAAGCGGACGATGCTCTTTCCAATCACGCACGCGCGGCGTTTGCACCTTTGCCGTTTCTAAGTCAAACGCTAGAAACTTGTATTTCACTTGGACCTCAATCATCCAGAGGCAGAGAACGGCATTAGTTAAAAGGATCGCACGAGAGTTTCGTTAGCTCAAATAATGACTTCAAAACTTCTGGGCGTTGCTGTAACCGATGCAATTCTCGCTTCACCTGGACGCGGAGGTCCGACAGTCGCGGCGGCGCAAAATTCGCAAGCCGGTCGTATTTCACGTAAAACCAAATCTTGTCAACCGGATTAAGATCCGGCGCGTACCGAGGAAATAATTCTGTGACTATTGCTCGGTGCTGATGTAAAAAATGTCTGACGGGTTCAGCCCGATGAATTGGAATGGCATCCCAAACAATTGTCATCGGCCCTCGAAGTCGGTGGCGTAGCAAGTCAAGGAATGGAACCACCGTTTCGCCACGGTAATTGCTGCAGTCATTGAGCAGACCAAAATACAGGCCGAAGTGTCGACGTCGAGGGCTGATGGTCATTGCGCCGATCACCGATATTTTCCCGTGGGGATCAGCTACTTTGCACACCGGGGTGCGACCTCGCGGCGCATAGGTTCGGCGTATCACGGGGGCAAGCATGAAGCCTGACTCATCTAAGAACACCAGGTGAGCGCCTCTCCGATCCGCTCTCTCTACAATTTGTGGATAGTCCTCTTCAAGCCAGCGATGAGTTTCGTCTTCATCAGCAATTTTCAACTGTTGAATCGGACGCTGGGCCGTCCATTTCAGATACTTTGTCACAATCGTCCACGCTTGGTTGGGCCGACAGGTGATATCGAAATGTCGTCGGATTACTTCCGCCATCCGCTTCGTGGTCCACAACTCATTTGGCCATCCATGTGCCGTTGCGCCCATTGACAGCAGCGTTTCTAGTTTTTGCAGTTGAGCGTCGTTCATTTTCCTTGGGCGTCCGCCTACGGACTTTTGGCCGGTGCTTTCGTTTGGCAGCCCATCTTTTCGCCAGCGGCAAATGGTTGAAGCTGTCACACCCAAGACTTCTGCTACCGTCGATACGGGTATTTCGCTCGTCGATAGTTCTATGCTGCGGCGTTGGCAAAATCCGCGGGCTGTTTCATGCACGGTCATCGGGATTTCTCCTGTTATTATGGAGTTTACCGCCCTCGCTACGGCTCTGCGCGTTCCGATGCTCAGCGGCGAGTCGGTAGTGCTTTGATCAATCCTCGGGCGTTCGGGCGGCGCGGGAAACAAGAAGGGCACATTCTAATTTTTCAGTTCTCTGAACAACTCCCATTCCCCCGACAGCCCCTCGTTCCTCCCACAACAAAATATTTCCCGAAATCTTTTCGATTCTGACCGGAATTTCGTCCGGTTTTTCGCGCCGATTGCAATGTATCTATTGGACGATGAACTTCGTCTCTTACCCCGCGGCCTCCGCGCCTCCGCGTGAGTAATCGCCCTCTCTGCGCGCCGTCCATCACCAACCTGGAACTTGAATCATGAAACCGCTCAACTGGCATTCCTAACCGCTCAATAACCGCTCAACTTGAGCGCCAACGAACTCTCCCAATCAGCCGAACCTCTTTGTTAACAATCACTTACAAAAATCGCCCCGACAAGAACTCAACCCAGTTGAGCGCTTGCGGGCGCTGACTGAATAACCTGCTTGCCTAAACAGCCGCGAGTGCTTCCGCGAGCGCCCCGCGAATGAACTCGATCGACTCCGTGCCGACCGAGAGCCGGATCGTGCCGCCTGTGATGCCGAGAGCAGCTCTCTGCTCGGCTGTCATGCCGCGGTGGCTGGTGGTTTCGGGATGACTGAGCGTGGTGGAGAGTTCGCCGAGCGAGGGACAGAACGGAATATGGCTCGCCGCGGCAATGAATGCATCGGCAGCCGCTCGCCCGCCGGCCAGCCGAAAGCTCACCATCGTGCCGAACCGTTCGCCGAACTGCTGGCGAGCCAAACCATGCTGCGGGTGACTCTCCAAGCCTGGGTAATACACCTGTGCGACCTTCGATTTTTCCTTACTCAAAAATTCAGCAACATCCAGTGCATTCTGACACGCCCGCTCAATCCGCAAATGAGCCGTCATCAGCCCTCGTTCGGCCAACCAACACTCAAACGGACCACTCGCCAATCCCCAAGTCGAAATCACAGTCGGAACCCGTTGCCACACATCTTCTCGCCCGCCCAGAAACCCAAGAATCACATCGCTATGCCCATTCAGCGTCTTCGTCAAACTCTCCATCACCAAATCCGCCCCCAGCGCCAGCGGCCGGCACAAAATCGGCGAAGCAAACGTGTTATCGACCAGCAGCAAGGCGTTTTTCTGATGAGCTACTTCCGCCAACGCTGCCACGTCAGCCACTTCCAGCAGCGGATTGGCAATCGTCTCCGCCACAATCAGTTTCGTATTCAGCCGAATCGCCGCCGCCACCGCAGCGACGTCACACGTATCAACCGTCGTCACCTGAATTCCCAGCCGCTGCCCCTCGGCCACAAACAAACTCAGCGTCTTGCCATACATCCGGCTGCCGACAACCGCATGATCGCCGCTCTTCAGTTGCGACAGCATCGCCGCCGCCAACGCCCCCATCCCCGAACCCGTAATCGCCCCTCGCTCCGCCGCATGAAGCTGCATCAGCTTCTCAGCCAACAAGTGCGCGTTCGGATGCCCATCGCGCTGATAAACATACCCCGCCTCCCGCCCCCCCAGCATCGCATCCGCCTGCTGCGGGCTCTCACACTCCCACACACTCGCCAAAAAAATCGGCGACGCATGTGGCTTGGTCGCTAGTGGCGGCAACGGCTGTGGACGCGGACAAATATCGGCAGGGTCGGACATCGCTAATTCGCACCAAAGGCAATAGAACTGAACTAAAAAATCGTTCACAATTCGCGAGTATAGTCGGTTCGGTCACTTACCGCTTGGAGTATCCTGGTATCGGGATGAATGACTGCCGGCACTAACCTATGTCTCTTTCACGCCGCCAATTCATGTGTACTGCTGCCGCGGTTATTGCCGCCAACCATTCGCTGCGCGCCGCCCCCTTTGTCCCCGCTCGCGATCCAAGTGTCGTTGCCTTCGCCCCCGGCGGCACGCTGGTGGCCACCGGCTGCAGCGGCCTGAGCGATGGCCGATTTCCACCGCGGCCGCATCCCGATGTCCGCAAATGCGGCCTCGTTGCCCTGTGGGATGTCGCCACTCGCAAACGCCTCTATCGCTGGGAAACATTTGGCGATTTCACGAAGCTGGCGTTCTCTCCCGATGGGGCATTGCTCGCTGCTTGCCGTCTATTCGCCACGAGCGACGGAATAGAACTCGACGAAGTCCGTTTGTGGGACGTCACCAGTGGCCGACTCGTTAAGACGCTCGACCGCTGCCGCAGTTTCGATTTTTCTCCCGACAGTCGGCAGCTCGCAGTCCTCAGTCGCAGCAAGTGTGTCGTCTATGACCTCAAGGACTGGTCCAAAGAAAAGCAAATCAAGCTGCTGGGGGAGTCGATCACAGTCGCCTTCTCCGCCGACGGCATTTCGCTCCTTGGCGTCGTGCGCGACGAAGGCAAATATCGCCTCCGCTCGGTCGGTACCGAGTCCGGCAAAACAACTGCCCAATCATTCCCGCTCGATCAGCCCTACTACACCATCGCCGTGAGCAGCGACGGTTCGCATCTGGCCACGGGACACGATGGCGGCAACGTCGTGCTCTGGGATGCGGCCACGCTCGACGTAAAAACACGCCTGCCAACCGGCCTACGTGGACTCGTTCACCCATTCTTCTCGCCAGATGCCGGAATCATCGCCGTCGGTTGCCAAGAAACCGGTGACGTCGTCCTCTGGAACCTCACCCAGCGACAAGAAGCCGCCCGCTACACATTCGAAAAAGGCGGCCTGCACACCCACTACAGCCGTACCGCCACCACCCTCCTTCGCCCCGAACGCGACCCCACCCGCTTCTGCTTCTCCCCCGACGGCACCTCCTTCCTCGCCGGCTGCTACGGCGGCATCCTCCGCGCCACCAGCAACGGACAGGAGCTAGCTCGGTTTGGGGAATGATTGAGAAAAAAACTATTCGATTTGATCGACAATCAGCGGCAACGGCGGCACGGGTTGCTCCGACATCGTAAATGCCGAGGCAATCGTACGGCGGACGTGCTCAAATTTCTCGGTTGAGCAGAAGGCCCGCACGACAGGCTGAGCGGCTTCCACGCGGTCGCCAATGCAGACGAGCATTTCCAGGCCTACCGAATGATCGACTCTGTCAGACATGACCTTTCGCCCACCGCCCATCTCAATGATTGCCATGCCGAGCCATTCGGTGTCGATGGAGTGGATGAACCCAGTCCAATCGAGCGCGATTTCGTGACCCTCCGTCGGCAGCGGAGGCAACCGATCAAGATCGCCTCCTTGCGCGGTGACCATTTCGCGAAATTTGGCGAGCGCGCGGCCGGAGGAAATTTCAGCATCCAGCATTTTGTGAGCGATCAAACGACTATGCGTTCGCTCTGTCAAAAGAAGCACTTCGACGGCTAACTCGCGGGTACACTCCCACAAATCAGCCGGTCCACGCCCTTCGAGCGTAGCAATCGATTCATGAACCTCAACGAGATTTCCCGCCATCCGCCCCAGCGGCTGATTCATATCGGTCAAGAGCGCCGCCGTTTTCACGCCCATCCGTTTTCCCGTTTCCACCAGCGAGTGAGCCAATTTGCGGGCATTGTCGAGCGACTTCATGAACGCCCCGCTTCCAAATTTGACATCGAGCACGAGCGCATCGAGCGACTCGGCCAGTTTCTTGCTCATGATGCTGGCCGTGATCAGCGGAATGCTCGGCACCGTCGCCGTCACGTCGCGGAGGGCATACAGCTTCTTGTCAGCCGGGGCGATTTCGGCACTCGCGCCGGTGATGACACAGCCGACGCGGTCAACTTGGGCTTGGATTTCAGCTAGAGTCAGGTTCGTGCGAAAGCCGGGGATCGCTTCTAGCTTATCGAGTGTTCCTCCCGTCGCTCCCAGGCCGCGCCCCGAGATCATCGGCACAGCCAGGCCACAGCAAGCCAACAGCGGGGCCAGAATAAGCGAAGTCTTATCGCCGATGCCGCCTGTACTGTGCTTATCGACTTTTGGCTTCCCATTAGGTTGCCATTGCAACTGCACGCCGCTCGCCAACATCGCATCCGTCAGCGCCGCCGTTTCCTCCGCCGTCATCCCTCGGCAATAAATGGCCATCGCCATTGCCGCCATTTGATAATCGTGAATTGTCCCCGTCGAAAATCCTTTGACGAAGTCCCAGATCTCCTCATAACTTAATACGAGGCCGTCCCGTTTCTTCGCGATGAGAAGTGCGGCGTTCACAGCGACTAGCAATGTTAAATCGGGTGGCTCACCAGCCTCTGAGCTTATCCGAAGTGTTGCTGTTAGTCAGACATCAACCTGGTAGCCAATCGAAGAATTCAACAAGCTATTACGGCAACTGGACCGATTCGCCGCCGTCGCGCGTGGAGTGGTTTTGCCAGATCGAAAGTTCGATGGTATCGGGCACAAAATGGATGGAGCCGTCCATCATGGTGGCCATCACGCCCGCGGCGTGATAAGAACGGCTGGTTACCGCGGCGAAGGTTGGCGCGGCTGCCGATTTGCCCTCCTGCATGTTGTTCCAATCGACATCGAATTCGCCGTTGACGTTGCAAATCGTCTTGGTATTGGGACGAAACGCCGTGGTGAAGCCCGTTTGGTGGGCCCGCCCATCGACCCACTCGGTGTGCCCGCTGTCGGTCTTAAATTCACCGGCCAACGCACAAAGTTGTGCGGGCTGGGTCGGCATCGCCTGAGTCATCGATGTGCTGCCCGCATTGCGAAAATACGGGTTGTAAGCCTTGCACTCCGCGAAGGCGAGCGTGTTGCTCAACCCATCCGTGAAATTCCCCGCTCGCAACGATTCGTAGGGCCGAAAAGCACCCTGCCCACCGGACCGATCAGCCGGATTGAAAACAAACCAGGTTCCCAGGTTCGCCACATAGTTCAGGGGATAATGCTCAGGCTGACCGGTCGTAGCGTTGAAACGCTGCTTCTTTTTGGGCTCGCTCGGGCATAAGTACATCGGAATCTTGGTTGGAGCAATCGGCCAGGCCTGCGCTGTGTACGACAATGAGAAATCGATCTTGTCGAAGAGGTTGGCTTGCTCCAGAAAGGGAAGCACTTGGGCCTGGGCCGACCACCCGTCGAACTGTCCGCTGCTGTTCACAGTGGATGGCCGCAGGCTCGACGGAAAGCACTTGTTCGTGGACTCAAAATTGTGCGTGCTGAGGACCAGTTGCCGCAGGTTATTGCCACACGACGAACGGCGAGCGGCTTCGCGGGCGGCTTGCACGGCAGGTAAGAGCAAAGCCACCAGCACGCCAATGATGGCAATGACCACGAGCAGCTCAACGAGCGTGAAGGCCTGATTTCGGCATTGGTGATTGGTCGTTTTCGACATTTTTCGACAGGTTCAAGCAAAAGAACATGTTTGAAACTGAGACTCTGTATCAACAGCGTCAGCAGTTTACCGCCATCTCCGATGTTTGCAAGTGGGGTGCTGCCAGTCTTAAAGAGACGCCTGGGCAGCCGCTTGGGACCGGTCATTGCCAAGTCCCGGATTCTGGATTCGATAGAGGCAATGTCGCCGCAGCGGATGTCCTGGTTCCACGAGCGGATGATCGAAATCCTCTGCCGGATCGTGCGTCAGGCCGACCTTGGTCATCACGTGGCGCGACCGGACATTCGTCAGAGCGGTGAATGACAGAATTTCTGCCAGCCCGAGTTCCTGAAACCCATACTCCACAGCGGCCCGTGCCCCTTCGGTGGCATACCCCTGCCCCCAGTATTCAGCCGCCAGCCGCCAGCCAATTTCGACGCACGGCTTGAACGCTGCCTCAGAGCGTGGATGACTTAGCCCAACGAAACCGGCAAACGGCGTAACTCCAGGAACCTCCACCGCCCACAGCCCAAAACCATGCTCGCGAAAATGAGCCTCGATCCGGTCCACCAGCGCATTGCTTTCCTGCCGTGTCAGGTGCGATAAAAAATGCTCCATCACCCGTGGATCCGCATTCATTGCCGCGAAGGGCGCACGATCCTCCACGCGCCAACGGCGGAGCAGAAGCCGATCTGCGCGGAGAGTTTCGCGGAAGCTGGCTATGACCAAATCTCCGTCTTTAGCCAAGGCAGCGCGGCAAAGTCTTTGTCGGTTGTAATAAGCGTCAGATTTAACTCGCGACAAAGTGCGGCGAGCATGATATCGACTTGTGAAAAAGCACGGCTGCGGCGGCGAAGATCGTTCGCTATTTCGCCTTAATATATCGCCGTTTTTTGGGTGAGCGGCCACAGACTGACCTGTCGTAGAACGCGATTGATGCCCTCGCGATAGGCAGTCGGGTCAGACACATTGCAAGCGCCAACTTGAATTTCGCATAAGACAGGAACACAAGTGCCTACCCGCACTCCTCGGCGAAGCTCAGACTTGATCCGCTGCAACACCGGCGAGCCTAGACGAACCGCGCGTCCAAAATGATTCGTATCGAGCAGGCGGTCGCTCATTCCGACAACCCCATTTCTCGACGCATCCACTCTTTGGCTTCAGCTCGATGTTGGCCGATCGCTGCCTCCACTCTATCGTGGTCATCATCACTAATTTTTGCGGCTGCTGCGTTTACTTCAGCTACCCATTCGTCGAATGTTTCATCAGGCATGTTCGTTGAGGGTAGTGCGTCAATGACAAGTTCATCTCCCTCTCGCCAGTCAGCCGGAACCTGCTCGACAGGCTCGATTTTTCCATCGCGATAAACGGCGCGGATCATGGTTCGCTCCTCCGCTCTTCGTAGTCGGCATGGATTTCCAGAACGCGGCCCGGTGTCAAGAAAACGCTCAAATCACCGACCTCGTTCACTCACCTATCGAAATTATACTCGCCGACGTGCTCGTTATCTCCGGCGAAGATTTTGAAATCTAGTTCTTCGGCGATTTCATCCCAAATATCAGTGGGTGGTGGATGGTCACAGTAACACGAGAAAAAGTTGAGAAGTGGCCGCTCGTAATGAAATGTCGTATAGTCAACTCCCCACGAGCGGCTGAACAATTTTAATTCGTTGCTTGCTGGAACAGCGATAGAATCGAATGACTCATCAGCAATCCATGCGGAAAACCCACATGAAACACTGTCAGTGACGTCAGGCAAACGCTCGAGTACGATGCGAATCTGCACCAAGCACTCAATCGCTTCCGAATCTGCTTCGTTGCGCTGCTTTAGCCAGTCCGCGAACTTAATCGCGGACTGCACCAGCTTTCCATCAACGTCGCGAAGCGGAAACGAATTCACCGCATTTCACTTTTGTTCCTTCAGCGCCGCCTGGGCCGCCGCCAATCTTGCAATCGGCACGCGGAAGGGGGAGCAGCTCACGTAGTTGAGGCCGATGGCGTGGCAGAACATGACGGAGGAGGGGTCGCCGCCGTGTTCGCCGCAGATGCCGATCTTGAGATCGTCGCGGGTCTGGCGGCCTTTTTCGACGCCGATCTGCATCAGTTGGCCGACGCCGGTGGTGTCGATCGAGGCAAATGGATTCGCCTTGATGATCTCCAAGTTCTGATACGACGGCAGGAACGAACCGCTGTCGTCGCGGCTCATGCCGAGGCACGTTTGCGTGAGGTCGTTGGTGCCGAAGCTGAAGAACTCGGCCGTCTCGGCGATTTCGTCAGCCGTGAGCGCCCCGCGCGGCACTTCGATCATGGTGCCGACCATGTACGGGAACTTCTTCCCAGTTTCCTTCATCACTTCTTGCGCGACGCGGTGGACGATTTCGACTTGTAGATCGAGTTCCTTCTTGAAGCCGACGAGGGGGATCATCACTTCCGGCTTGACCTTGATACCTTCCTTCAGAACGGCAGCCGCCGCCTGAAAGATGGCCCGGGCCTGCATCTCGGTGATTTCAGGGAATTTAATGCCCAGGCGGCAGCCGCGGAAGCCGAGCATGGGGTTGAATTCGTGCAGTTCATGCACGCGGCTGGCGATTTTTTCAGCGGAAATGCCGAGCTTTTTCGCCAAGGCTTTTTGCTGGGCTTCCTCGTGCGGCAGGAATTCATGGAGTGGCGGATCGAGCAGACGGACGCACGCTGGCAAGCCATTGAGTGCTCGGAAGATGCCTTCAAAATCGCTCTGCTGATGCGGCAGCAGCTTGGCCAAGCCCTTACGGCGGGCTTCCTCGCTCTCGGCCAGGATCATTTCGCGCATCGCGTCGATGCGGTCACCTTCGAAGAACATGTGCTCCGTGCGGCATAAGCCAATGCCTTCCGCTCCGAAGGCGACGGCGTTGGTCACCTGGTCCGGCTGATCGGCGTTGGTGCGAATGCCCAGCTTGCGATACTTGTCGGCCAGCTTCATCAATGAGCTGTAATACTGAAACACTGGGCTATCAGCCGGCTTCAGCGTCTTGCCGACGAGCACTTGCTTCAGCTCGCTATCGGCCGTGCCGATCGCGCCGTGAAACACCTCGCCCGTCGAGCCGTTGATGCTGATGGCGTCCCCTTCTTTAAGAACGACGTCGCCGCAGGTCAGCTTGCCGGCGTGATAGTCGATCTGGATATCGCCAGCACCAGCAACGCAAACTTTGCCCATTTGCCGAGCGACGAGAGCCGCGTGGCTGGAAACGCCGCCGCGAGCCGTGAGAATGCCGTCGGAGGCGATCATGCCGCGGAGATCTTCTGGACTGGTCTCGATGCGTGCCAGTACGACGTTCTTGCCTTGTGCGGCCAGCTCTTCAGCTTTTGCAGCCGTGAATACGACGGAACCCGAAGCCGCACCGGGGCCGGCGGGCAAGCCCGTGGCCATCAAGCGGCCTTCCTTCTTCGCGGCGGCATAGGCATTGAGATCGAAAATCGGCTGGAGCAGTTGGTTCAAAGCTTCCGGATCGCCCGACTTGATCGCGTGCTCGGGCGACATGAGCTTTTCCTTCACCATGTCGTGCGCGATCTTCACATAAGCCAACGCGGTGCGCTTGCCGTTCCGCGTTTGCAGCATGAAAAGCTTTTTCTTTTCAATCGTGAACTCAAAATCTTGCACGTCGCCAAAGTTCTTCTCCAGCGTTTTGCGAACCTTCTCGAGTTCCTTGAAGGCGGGGCCGATGGTTTTGTCATGGGCCATCTCACTGATCTTGTTTGGGGTACGCACGCCGGCGACAACATCTTCGCCTTGGGCATTGACCAAGTATTCGCCGTAAAACACGTTCTCGCCGGTGGCCGGATCGCGGGTGAACGCCACGCCGGTTGCACAGTCGTCGCCCATGTTGCCGAATACCATGCTCTGCACGTTGACGGCGGTGCCCCATTCATCGGGAATGCGGTACTTCTGGCGATAGAGGATGGCCCGCTCGTTCATCCATGAACTGAAGACCGCGCCGATCGACCCTTCAAGCTGCTTCACCGGATCGGCCGGAAATTCCTTGCCGGTGCGATCTTTGATGAGCTTCTTGAACCGCTTCACGAGTTCTTTCAGGTTCTCTTCGCTCAGGTCGGTGTCTTGCTTCGCGCCCACTTCGTCCTTCAACTTGTCCATCACTTCATCGAACGGCTCATGCTCGTTCTCGTGCCGCTTTTGCACGCCCATCACCACATCGCCGTACATCTGCACGAAGCGGCGATACGAATCCCAAGCGAAGCGGCCGTTGTTCGTCGCGGCCGTGAGGCCCTCGGTGGTCGCGTCGTTCAGGCCGAGATTCAAAATCGTGTCCATCATGCCCGGCATGGAATCGCGCGAGCCGGAGCGAACGGATACGAGCAGCGGATTTTTCGGATCGCCGAACTTCTTGCAGGTTTCCTTCTCCATCCATGAAATCGCCTTCGCCAACTCGCTGGCCTGATTCGGCGGGAACTTCTTGCCGTTGTCGTAGTAATACGTGCAGACCTCGGTCGTGATCGTGAAGCCCGGCGGCACCGGCAGACCGATCCGTGTCATTTCCGCCAGATTCGCTCCCTTGCCGCCGAGGAGCGACTTCATATTGCCCTTGCCGTCGCATTTGCTCTTGCCAAAGAAGTAGATGATTTTGCCGCCCTTTACCGAAGCCGCCGGCTTAGAGTTAGTCTTCGGAGCTTGCTTAGCCGGTCGTTTTGCAGTCGCAGTCGCCATCGTTATCTCTCGCCCTTAAAGAATGCGGAATCGGCAGCGTTTTGACTTCAAAACTACCGCCGCGCAATGAACCAGAATTGAACCGAAAATGTAGTCTGGAGCGGACTTAGCGTCAATGAAGCGAGATGGCGGCGGCTTGGAGCAAGCCTGGGATCATTTATCTGTCCATTGTCTCGGCAATGGTGGTTTGGGTCGCATTAAATTTATACTGGTGCTGCGTTCAACGCCATTAACTCATTTGCGGGGAATTGCCAATTGGATATATATTGATCCACCATGCGTGTTTCCCACAAATTCCTTCCGGTTTCCACTATGAACGCCACACGTTTTGCTCCATCGCTCCCGTGGCAACTCATTGTTCGCGAATTAGGATTTCTGTTGATCGGCATCGTCCTAGCGCTACCTGCAAGTGCAACAGACACCGCCAGCGACATTTTCACCCGCCGAATTCTGCCGCTGGCGAAGGCGGACAAGCCTTCGAGTTGTACCGAATGCCACGCGGCCGGCGTCGATTTGGCCCAGTACATCAAGGGCGATGCGGCTGCGACCTTTGCCGCTCTTCGCTCGGCTGGCTTGGTGAATGCCGATCAGCCAGAAAAATCGAAGCTGCTCGAATTCATTGCCCGCACTCCTGAAAAAGGGGATCCGGTCATTGCCAAGCTGCGGACCGAAGAACTGGCCGCGTTTAAAACCTGGATCACCGCCGCCGCCAAAGACCCACAACTCGCATCCGCGCCCATTCAATCCGCAGCCATCGGTCCAACGCTCCCGCTCGCGGTCATTCGCCATGCTCGCCGCGACCGCATCCTCGACTCGTTCGTCGAAAACATCTGGATCGAGCGCGAACGCTGCGCCGGTTGCCACTCGCCCGACAAGAATCAACGCCTCATCGAAAAACATGGCGAGCACATCTCTTGGATCAGCCCCGATGATCCCGCCGGCACGCTCGCCCGCATCATCGAGAACGGCTTGATCAACACGGAAAACCCCGACAAGAGCTTGATCCTGCAAAAGCCGCTGATGGAAGTTCCGCATGGCGGCCATATCAAATTTGGCCCCGGCACGCGCACCGACAAGCAGTTCCGCCGCTTCCTGCACGACTACGCCGCAACCGTCTCGGGCAAATATCAAACCGCGGCCGACCTTC
>JANNTN010000498.1:0-11404 GCA_031394445.1 Anatilimnocola sp. | reverse complement strand
CACGAGTCGGAACCCGCAATCGTGCCGCAGAGGGCGACGACCACCAGCTCGAACAGATCATGCACGCGCGTCCGCTCGATGCGCGGATCGGTAAGATCTTCAAACGGGGTGAAAACGGCAACGAGCCTCTGAGACATCGAGAAATCCTCCGTGAGTTTGGTGCTCCACGAAGGAATCAAAGCAACGGCCCTTGCCTAAGACCAGACCCTTGCAATAGTGCCGGAAGATTAGATGCGATTGCCGTGGAGGCGAAGCTGAGCTTCGGGAAAGGGGGTTCCCAAGCAGAGCTTGGGAACTAGAAGTGGGGCAGCGCAAAAGAACACCCCGGATGTTGAGGCATCCGGGGTGTTGGATTTGTTAGCTACTCGCGGCAAGGCGAGGGTAACTACTTTTTCTTCTTGCCGGTGGAGGAATCGGAAGCGAGGAGCGAAAGGAGGTCGTCGTTCAGATCGCTCGAGAAGAAATCTCCATCGCCAAACACGGAATCCGCTGCTTCGCCCTCGGCACTTTGCGTGCTCGGGCGGGCATTGATGTGGTTGATGATCTCGATCACGTCGGACGCGGTGACGTGGGTGTCGGCATCGACATCGACATACGGACCGCGGAACAAGGCCGACACGCTGGCGCGGTGACCACCGGCGTTGATCCGGTTGATCACAGCGATAACGTCGCTGGCCGTGACATCGCCGTCGTTATCGACATCCAAGCGGTTACGGGAGTTGGTTTCCGAGACCGCCTTGGGCGCGACGGGCGGATCGAAGTTGCCGAAGATCGGGAGGGCAAAGTGATCGCCGAAGGCAGCGAAGATGTCGTTGCCGAGCGGATCGGGAGCATATTGGTCGAAGATTTGCGACGGATAGGACTCGCCCACATTATCCGAGACCAGGAAGTACCACTCCGAGATGTTCGGAGTGGGGCTGCCCTGGCGATTCGGTACCCAGAGGCCGATGTCGTCGATGCCGTCGAGGTTGAGATCGCCGGCAACCGGCATGTCGGTGTAGCCATTGATCGGCCCGCCGACGGTGAAGGTGTCGTCCGCGATGCCATCTTGCTCCAAGTCGAAGTAGAACGAGTTGGTTCCGGCATCGTAGGTCGCCAGGTCGTCGGCACCGTCGCCATTGAAATCGCCCACGAACGGCCGGCCGTTGAAGTTGCTGGCGATCTTGACGTCAAGCTGGTTGTCGCCGTTGGTGTCGAGGTACCAGAATTCGCCATCGAACAAGCCGATTTCGTCGCCCGGATGAGCGGGAGCAAAATCGCCGGCGACCGGGTAGGCGTTGACCTGGTAGGCGCTGGGGATGTACACGTCGCTCACGCCGTCGTGATCGAAATCGAGCAGGAAGCGGTACTTCTTGGCGATATTGTCAAAGCCGTAAGCACCGAACTTGTCGAAGCCGTCGTTGTCGTTGAGGGACGCGGTCGTGGGCTCGAACTTGCCCGCGAAGAGGGCATCGGAAATGGTGCCGATCTGGAATGTGAGGTCGCGATTGGTGTAATCGTTATCTTCGCCGTAGGGATCGATGAAGTTGTTGCCGTTGATATCGATGAAGGCACTACCGGCACCGTAATTTCCGATTTCTGGCCGGCTGTCGATGGTGAAGCGAGCGATAAAGTCGCCACCATTGAGTTCGTCGCCGGTCGGGAAGCTCGGGAATTCTTGCGGCTCGCTGGCATTGCTCTCGCCATCGAGATGATTGCCGGCCAGGTCGATGATGTCGTCATCGACGGTTAGCGTGTACCGATCGTCGGGCAGCGGAGTGAAGAAGACCAGCTCAACCGTGGCAAAGGCGGGTTCGCCCACCAGCGGCTCGAGATTGGTAACGATGATTTCCTTAATCGGAATGATGCCGTTCTGATCGCCGCGGACCTGATAAAGGCCGGGGGAATCAGCGACGCTGAGCTTGAGGGCCTCAACCAAGAAGGCCTGCGTGCGTGCGGGCAGATCCTGGAAGCTGATGACCAGCGAATTGACCGGCGGAGTGGGGCCGTCGGTGCTGGGCTTGGGATCGAACAGATCGTAGCCGGGGAGTGCGGTGAGGCTGACGATGGTGGAGCCATCGCCAATGGTGCCAATCGCAAGAGCTTCGCCGGTGCCGAGGTTGATCGTGTACAGCTCGCTGGTGCCGCCCACGCGGAGTGATGCGTAAGCGATGTTCGTGCCCTTGAGGATGTCGAAGCCGACATTGGCGTCGGTGTTGACACCCAGCGAACCGATGGTCGTGAGCACACCGGTGCCGGGGCTGTTGGGGATGCCGTTGGGGCTGCCTTGGCGGACGAGCGTATCGGCGGTGAAGTCGATATCGAACAGCGTCGTCAACGAGACGTTGTCGTTGTCGTTGCGGTCGTAGGCGGCACCGACGATATCGGTCGTGTTGGCCAGCGGCGTCTGGTTCGACGCAGTTTGAGCGTCGAGGTTGACGGAGATGTTGTTGTTCGCGCTGTTGGCGCTGGTGACAACTCGCAACAAGCCATTCGTGGGATTGAAGTCGATGTCGTAGCCCGAAGCCGAAGCAACGGGGAACGGACCAACGACCGGAGTCGCAAATCCCGTGGCCGGGTTGATCTGGTAAATGCGACCGTTATTCCCGCTGGTGGCCAAGGCGAACAAAGCACCTTGCGGGAAGTTCAACGTTGGGACTGGCAAGACATCGACGGCTTGGACCTTGTAACCGCCAGTCAAGTTGGACACTGGGGTGACCGTGACATCGCCCGGCGAGCCACTGTTGAAGCGAACGAGCTGGTTGGAAGCCGTGACGCCGAGCAACTCGGTATCGGAGTTGATGGTGACGCCGGTGACCTGCGGGCCTTGCGTATCAAGGAAGATATCGAGACGGATGACATCGTTGACCGGGCGAATGTTGCCGGCGACGTCTTCCGACGTTAGGAACAGCGTGCGCTGGCCATCGGTTGGGAACGGCGCGGCATTGAGATTGAAGTTGATCGCGTCGATCTGCCAATAGCCGGCAGGATATTGGTTGGTGCCGTCGAACGGCAGGGCAGTGGTGAAACCGACTTGGAAATCCACGGCTGGATCGAACACTCCGTCGCCGGTGCCGTCGAGGTTGGCAGTGCCGTCGGCGTTGAGATCGACAAAGAGGCGAATGACGGTGTTGGCTTCGGCCTGACCAAAGAAGCCAGGCGTGTTGTCGCTTGTAACTCGATCGTTCAGCGTTTCGGGGTTGGCGTTGACACCGGTATCGCTATCGGGCAGCAAGCCGTCATCGTCCACGTTCGGCAAGCCGAAGAAGGCGGGCGGAATGGTGGTATCGACGACGATTTCGAGCAATAAGCTGCGATTGCCAAATCCACCAGCATTCGGGCTCGACGGATCGATGACTTGGAGGCGAGCCGAGAGGAAGTGGCTGCCGTCAGTCAGGGTGTAGGGCACAGCGATGCCATTCACAATGCGATCGCGCTCGAAATCGAACTCGTACACGCCTTCGGCGATTTGGCGGGCATAGCCGACAGGCACTTGCGGCAGTTGGCCGGGCTGTTGCGGGATGCCTTCATCGAAGATGGCGACGCGGAAGCCAGCGGGAACGCCGGTGATGCTGACGGTTTCGCGTTGCGCGGCGGAATTGCCGCTGAACGGAATGGAAATGATGCCCTGGTTCGGATCGAGCTGGTTGCCGCCGACCGGATTGCCCGGAACATCTTGCAAGAGCCAAGCGTCATCGACGCGGAAGCGAACGATGGGGGAGGCGTCGCGAGTGATGTTGTCGAGTTGCGAGCGACCGGTGTCGAACGACTCGATCTGGAAGCCGTTGCCAATTTCGGGCGTTGTGGTGAAGGTGAGCGAATCGAAGACAAAGGTGCGAGTGGCACCGATGTAGTCGATCACGCGGCCACGTTGACCGTTGAGCGGGAATGGCGCGGGAGCCAGATCGGTGAAGTAGATGTCCTTACCGGTGTAGAAGTCGTCGAGTGGCGACAACGACAGCGGACCGTCGAAGCGTTGATCGACGGCGTCGAAATCGATGCCACTAGCGACGGTGCTGAAGGCGATGATGTCGTCCAGCTCGCCACCATAGGGAGTGGCAACCGGGGTGTTGAGGACGGAGAGGCTATAGACGTTGACGGCGAGGCTATCGTTGCCGGAAGGATCTGCCACGTTGACCAGCGGCGTGGCGACGGCACCTTTGACGCGGAGATAATAGGTTTGACCGGCGACGGCGGGAATGCGGATGCGTTCATCGCTGTCGGTCGTTAGCGCGGTGGCTTCGTTTGAGCCGAACGTGCCGACACCGGCAATCGCGCCGCCATTCGGGAAGCCGGTGACGATGCCGTCAATGTCGTACAGGGCGATATCGAGGTTGCCGTTGCCGGGCAGGCCAGCGCGGCCGTTGGCGAGCGCGGGCTGCTGACGGAAAAAGACACGGATATCGAGATCACCCGTGCTTTCCGCAACGATGCGATACCAATCTTCGTCGCCAGCGGCTCCGAAGGGCAGGTCGAAGCCGGGGTCGATCGTGGGATCGACGTTGATCGCCGGGCCGGTTCCGAGATACGAGGCGTTCTGCAGCGTGTTGTTGGATTCGTGCGGATCGGCCTTGAAGACATACAGCTTGCCGAGGTTGTCTTCGCCGTAGTTGCTGAGAATTGGGTTGGTGGGAACCGTCGTCAAGTCGGCGGCCCGAGTTGTGATCAGGCTGGTGAATTCGACATCGTAGTACACCACGGGTTGCAGCGAGCCGATTTGGTAAGAACCGGTGCCGGCAGCACTGCCGATCCGCTGAATCGTGGTGTCGCCCAGGCCGTTGTCGGCAACGGTGAGACGATCGCTGGCACCGGGCGGGCCGGCATCGACCGTGAAGCGGACGCTGAGTGCCTGCTGGCTATTGGCGATGAGCGAATCGTGGTGAGTAACGCGGATTTGATCGTCGCCAGCACCGGCCAGCACCGTGACTTGCTCGATGGTGCCGGAGGTGAGGATGTCGGTTTCTGTGCCAACGCCACCAACAACGCCCGTGCCAGCGTTGTAAGCCGAGACGTTGTAGCGAAGCTGCGTTGGGCTGTCTTGAATGACATCGATGCGGTCGTTGGCGGGCGTGCTTTCGATCAGGATCGTGTCGTAGCCAGTGCCACCGTCAACCGTATCGTTGAGGAGGTCGAAGCCGGGAACGATGGTGTCGTCGCCGGGACCACCGAAGATGGAATCAAGGCCCGTGCCGGCCAGGATGAGGTCGTTTCCGGCACCGCCGTCGAGGATTTGGCTGAAGTTGGCCAGCGTGG
Source organism: Anatilimnocola sp. (assembly GCA_031394445.1). Classification (GTDB taxonomy): domain Bacteria; phylum Planctomycetota; class Planctomycetia; order Pirellulales; family Pirellulaceae; genus CAYLLN01. The sequence goes on along the minus strand of JANNTN010000498.1, from coordinate 6,172 downwards.
GGGAAGTGAGGCCGGTCAACTTGTCGTCGCCGTCGCCGCCGAGGAGGCGACCGTAGCTGGAAAGAGTGTCGTTACCAGCACCACCGTCGATGGTGAAGTGGTTGTTGGCCAGGATGTTCGAGCTGACGAACAGGGTGGACAGGTCATCGCCCGACTTGACCACGTCGTCGCCATCGTTGGCGTTGAAGGTGAAGTCGTCGCTGTCGGCCAGAGCGATGCTCGACAGGTTGACGTCGTAACGCAGGCCCGTGACGGCAAGAGCACCAGCACCAGCCGGGAGGATGCTTACAGTGTCGGCGACATTGCGGCCGTTGAGGGTGACGAAGTCTTGTGCGGTATCAGCCGGGCCAAGGTCGAGGTTAAGAACCTTAAGCTCGGTCTGGAAGAGGTCGTTGACGGTGAACCGATCGCCACCACCGGCACCGAGGATGTTGACCTGCTCGACGCTGGCCATGTCAATGTTGACGTTGCCGCCAACACGATTGAGGAGCAAACGAGTAGTGGCGACCGCCGACAAGGTGAATACATCGGCCGCGCCGGCGCTGGTGAATACATGTACGTCACTTTCTCCAGCGCCACCTTCGACTGTGTCGCTATTGTCGCCGTTGTCCCACAAGAACACATCCGAGCCAGCACCGCCAAACAACCGGTCATCACCGGCATCGTCAGCGAGGCCATTGGAAACGACGGCGGGGACGATGGCGCTGCCCAGCACGAAGACTGGGTCGCCGAAGATATCGTCGCCCTCTTCGCCGTATTCGTTATCGACTCCCGCACCGCCGATGAGACGGTCGTTGCCGAAGCCGCCGTAGATGAGGTCGTTTCCGGCACCACCAGTGAGCACGTCGTTGCCTTCGCGACCGTAGATCGTGAGAACACCGGTCACCGTGGCGTCACCGGTGACGATATCGTCGCCAGTACCGGCATCGACGGTGGTCGGGAGCGTCACGCCGGTCAGGGTGACCGTGTCGTTGCCTTCGAACGAATTGACTTCGAGCCGCTCGATGGTGGCGTCGTAGGTGATAGTCTTGAAGCCGGTGTGGGTGATCGTCGTGCCGTTGACGGCGATCGTATCGGCGACCGTGCGGGCGTTATAGACGAGCGTGTCGGCATTCGTGGTGCCGCCAGCGACCGTGAGCGTGCCAGAGGTCGTCGCGTTGATGACCGGCTTGAGGCTGTTGGCCTGGATCGTGGCCGTGTCGAGGATATTCGACGAGGTAACGACCATGCGGTCGTCGGCGTCTTCACCCGTGACGGTGATGGCACCGGCGGCGTTGCCAACATTGGCCGTTTCGACACCGCTGAGGTTGATGAGGCCGAGGCCACCGCCGGTGACCGTCGCATCCGTCGTGCTGACCGGGATGATGGCGAGCGTCACGATGACAGCCGTGCCATTGCCGGTGATGTTAGCCACGTCGGAGTTCGAGGGGCTGCTGGCGGCGACGTTGGTCGTCGTGTACGGCAGCGGGCCGGTGATGTTGAAGGTGTCATCGCCGTCGTAGCCGTTGAGGGTGACCGTTTCGATGGTGGTCGTGGGGTTCGTCAACGTGGGTGACAGGGTAACACGGCCGTTGACCACGACGTTGCCGGTCGTAGGCGAGACGGTGATCGTGTCGTTGGCTTCTGTGGCGTTGACCGTGAGGCTGTCCGTCGCACCGATGCCGGAGAGGGAGATCGTTTCGCCACCGAACAGGCCGGTGAAGGCGATCGGCAGGTTGGTCGTTTGAATTGTGCCGGCGTCTGGAGCGACATCCGGGGTGTATTCGTAGCTGGCCGAACCGGTGATGGAGAGCGTGTCGGCTCCGCCCAGGGCGCTGATGGCCAACTTTTCAGTCGTGTTGAAGGTGATCGGAGCAGCCGCACCAACGGTGACGGTGCCGCCGGTGGCGGTGAGGGCAACCGCGATGGTTTCGGCGGCTATGGAGCCTTCGACGAGGAGTTGATCGCCTGTGGCGGCGGTCGGCGAGTTGCCCACAACGGTGATCGGCGTTGTCAGGGCCACTAGCGTGGCGGTAATCGGAGCGACAGTGATGTCGTCGTCGCCTTCTTTGCCGTCAACCGTGAAAGTGGCAAGGTTGGAGTAATTGACCGTGACCGCGCCGCCCATGGCGACGGTGAAAGCGGTCGCGCTTGTGGCTTGGACGGTGATGTCATCGTCGCCAGCAGTGCCGCAGTAGAGAGCATCGACATCGGGACCGACGCCGTTGACGGTGGCACCTTCGATTTCGTCGAAGCTGATGTTGGTGCTGGCCGTGGTGGCAGCAACGAAGGAACCTGAGTCGTTTTCCGGTCCGACCATGAATTGGATGTCACTCGGAGTGTTTACTACGAGCGAATCACCCACATGACCGATCGGGTTGCCGCCGAGGACCGTGTATTGCAGGCCGCCCGCGGCAAGCAGGTTGAGCGTGATCGAGTCGGCGGCTTCGCCAGCCTCGACGCGAACCGCTTCCATGTTGACGATGTTGTTGTTGCCCGCCGAGAGGCCGCCGGTGATGTTGAACGTGCCCGCACCGTGCGTCGTGGTGATCACATCGGGTCCGGCTGTGCCGCTGACGAGGATCGTATCGGCACCGGTGCCGCCATCGAGCGTGTTCGTGCCGCTGCGGCCATCGATCACGTCGTCGCCACCGTCTCCGGAGATTGTGTCGTCGCCGCCAGCACCGATCAACAGATCGTTGCCTTCGGCACCGCCGACAAAGGCGAGGCCCACAAAGGAACCAGCAATTGGCTGCGAGAGCAGCGTCGCCTGGCCAGTGGTGAGGTTGATCGTGTAGAGATTGGTAACACCGCCGACGGTGAGGGCCGCGACGGCGCGGTTTGTGCCGGGAATGATGTCGAAGCCGGCGGAGGTGGTAACATCGACGCCGAGCGGGCCGACAGTCACGAGCGTACCGTTGTTTGGCGGATTCTGCAGGAACAATTGGTCGGTCAGCGAGTCGATAACGTACAGCGATGTTGTCGTGGCGTTGGGGAACGAATTGGTGTAGGCCGCGGCAATGACGTTGTTGAGCGGATTGAGATCGATATCCGTGGTGACCAATCCTGTATCAACATTGATGCGGAGGTTCTGCTCGTTATCGCTGACCACGCGGAGACGATCGGGAACCGGGTTGAAGTCGAGGCCGAACGACGTGCCGTTGAGGCCAGCGTAAGGCAGCGAGAGGTCTGCCGGGTCTGCCGCGAGCGTGGCAACCAGCGTGGCAACGCCAGCAGCGGCGTTGATCGTGTATAAGCGACCGACGCCGGCATTGTTTGTCAAGCCGTAAAGCTCACCCGTGGCGGGGCGAACGTCGATGCCGACCAGCACGTCACCGGCTTGAAGGCCGGCGATTGCGACGGTTTGCAGAACGAGGCCGGATTCGCTGACGCGGGTGAGAGTGTTCGTGCCAGACAAGGTGACGAAGCCACCGTCGCCGATCATTACGTCGTTGCCGGAGCCGCCGATGAGCGTGTCGTTGCCAGGACCGCCGATGATGAGCGCGTCTGCCGAGAGGTAGTCGTCGCCAACGCCACCGTCGAGAGTGATGCGGATGGTGTTTTCGACGCCGTCCACGGCCTTGATGTTGTCGTCGCCTGCGTTGCCGCTGATGGTGAGCGTGTCGGCTTCGGTGTCTTGAGCACCGGTGATGCGGACCGTGTAGGAGAGGCCGGTAACATCGACCGTGCTGCCTTGGGCCGTGGCCGTGACGACGTCAGCGGTCATCGTGCCGTTGACCACGACGCGGTCAGCGGCAGCGTCGGAAACGCCCCCGACCGTGACGCCCAGATCGATGTTAATGAGCTTCAGATCGGTGTTCTGCAGATCGCCGAAGAGGCTGGTGTTTTCGTTGAGCGTGATCGTGTCGATTCCGCCCAAAGCGTTCAGGTTGATCTGGTCAACGCCACCCATGTCGATCAGCACGTTGCCCGGCTGACGGAAGAAGCGGACACGCGTACCGTTGGCCTGAACCTCGAAGGTTTCGTCGGTGCCAGCACCGTTGAAGACGAGAACGTCGGATTCGCCAGCACCGCCTTCGAAGAGGTCGCTGCCGTCGCCTGGGTTCCAGATGAAGGTGTCACTGCCATCACCGCCGAAGAAGGTGTCGGAACCGGTGCCGCCGGTGGCGGTGTCGTTACCGTCTTCGCCATAGATTGTGTCGTTGCCAGCGTCGCTGACGATAACGTCGTTGCCGCTGCCGGCATAGATCAGGTCGGCTTGCTGGCTACCGTTGATGGTGTCATCGCCGATGCCCGAGAAGACCTGTGTGGGCAGGGCGGTGAAGGCGGTCAGCGTGATCGAGTCGCTGGCGTCGCCTGTGCGGATGTCAGCACGATCCATGTTCGTGCCGATGGTGACTGTTCCGGCACCGTTGACGGTGATTGCGGAAGCAGCCGATGTGATGGTGTCGGGGCCTGGGGTGCCATTGATCTCGACCAGGTCGAATCCGGCCGTGCCACCGTTGACGGTTGTGTTCGACGTGGCGGCAAAATCAAATGTTGGACCCAGTGCGGAGCGGAAAGTGCCAGTGCCGAGCGTGGGTGTGACATTGACGGTGTCGTCGCCGGGCGTGCCGTTGATCGTAAGGCTGTCGGGACCGGCCACGCCGTTGTAGAAGACATGTTCAGTCGTGGTGAAGGCAATGCTGGTGCCACCGGTGATCGCGATGGTACCCGACGAGGCTGACGAAGGGGTCAAAGTGACTGATTCGGCAGCCGCAGTGCCCGTGAGGGTCAGAATGTCGGCACCGCTGATGGAGGGTTCGCCGCCATCGACGATAATCGGCACGACAAACGCGGCCACGCCTTGATCGACATCAATGTCGTCGTCGCCGGCCTTGCCTTGGAGCGTGAGGCTGGTGAGCCCCAGGAAGGCGATCGTCGGGCCGTCATTGACGGAAACGGTCGCAGAAGCAGCACCGGTGCCGACGGCGGTGATGTCGTCGTCGCCGTTGGTGCCGCAGATGATGACGACGCCGCCCGGAAGGGTGACATCGACCGGACCGACGGACTCGATGTGATCGTAGCTGACCGTCTTGATGCCACCAGCGGAGAAGAGGAAGCCACCCTCGTCGTTTTCTGGTCCTGCAGCGAATGTGGTGCTGCCAGCACCGGCGGGAACGATCAAAGTAAGTACATCACCCATCGGGCCAATCGGATCGCCGCCGTCAATGTGGATGGTGACATTGGCGTTGGCGGTGACGTTGAAGGTGTCGGTGCCGGACTGGCCGTTCACGACCAAATCTTCGGCGTTGATGTGGTTGACGGTCTCCAGAGCGCCCACGGTGACGAGGGCACCGGTAACCGTGATGATTTCGCCAGCTTGTGAGCCGTTGACGGTCAACTGATCGCTGCCGGCAAGCATATCGACGCTGAATGTGGCGATACCAGAGGCATTGACGACCGGAGTGGCACCGATGGAGGGTGCCGAGGAGGTCAACTGGGCCGTGAGGTTATTGGCAGCGGTTGGAGTGATGGAGAGCTTATCGTCGCCGGCCGTGGCGCGGAGGATGAGATTGTGGGGGAATGGCGCAATGTCCGGGAAGGTCAACGAGGCATTGACGTTGAGAATCTCAATGCCGCTGTAGGTAATCGGGCTGAACGTCGCTTCTTGAACCGTGGAGGCACCTAGATCAACGGTGACGTCGTTTGCCACGGTGGAAGAGGCGGTTACGTTCAGAATATCACTTGCAGACGGATCGCCACCATTGATTCGTATGGCCGCCGGGAAATCAGTGGTGGTGTTAAACACATCGTCGCCAGTGAGTCCGTTGACGATGAGTGTGGCAATGTTGGCGATACTGATGAAGTTGGTCTGAATGCCGTCGATTTCGTGATCGATGGAGCCGCTGGTGGCGGTCGATCGCGAGATATTGAATACATCGTTACGGTCGGTGCCGGTGAGCGTGAGAACGTCCGTTCCGCCGACGCCATTGAAGTTCATGATGCCGATCAAAGCATTGCTCTGACCAACCACATCAATCGAGGGGAGTTCAAACGGAACTCCGGATTGATTCATGAGGCCGTCGATGTGCATCTGGCCGGTGCTGGGGCCAGAAGTAACGCGGAAGTGGTCGTTACCAAGCGTGCCGTCAACCGTGAAGTGGTCGGTGGCACCAGGATCGAGCACAACATTGATTTGCTCAATACCGGTGAAATTAATGGTCGGGACGGTGACCTGAGTAATCGTGCC
>JANNTN010000485.1:0-3902 GCA_031394445.1 Anatilimnocola sp. | reverse complement strand
GTGATGAGTTGACCAACATATTTTCAGAAATCCCCGCTACTTTGCCGGATGAACTGTCCCAAATAATGGTCTCTGCGGCGGCTTGTCGTATCGAGCGAATCGTTTCTCACGGCCATTCTTCGCCGCTAGATTTTTGGTATGACCAAAATCAACACGAGTGGGTGCTGCTAATCCAAGGTGCTGCCCGGCTGCAATTCGAGGACCATGTGATCCCGATGAAGCCGGGTGACTTTGTGAACATTCCGGCACACAAGCGGCATCGGGTCGAATGGACTGCGCCAGAAGAAACGACAATTTGGCTGGCAGTTTATTACTGTTAGCAGGTCCAGACCAAATCTCAACGGAGTGAGCATTAAGAGTTCTGCTCACGCTGCTCGATTCGTATTCCGTAGCGTGGCCAGGCAGGCGTAACACGATTCTCGGCAGGCTCGCTCTCGGGGATCGTCGAACAAATGGAAGCCCATCTTGTTGGTGACGTAAGCAAAGCTGAGTTGCTCGCGGGGATCGGCCATGCCGAAACAGCCGCCAGCGCCTGGGCAACCAAAAGCGCTGGCATCCGAGCCAAACCTCATGGCCGAACTGGGCCGCGAAAAACCGAAGCCGTAGTTTGTGTCGATCTTAAGGACAGTGTCCCTCAATCCGAGTTGCGGCTTCGTGGCTGGGGCCAGCAATTCGCGTCGCGTGTCGGGCGAGATGCGGAACTCGTGCCCGTTGCCGGCCAGCACGCTGTAGATTTTGGCGATGGCACGTGCCTGGCCAAATCCATTCGCCGCTGGAATTTCTAGTCGCCGGTACTCCGGGCCGCCAATCTGTGCTGGGTTGTGGAGCCGCAAGAGGTTCACCGAGCGGGCAACCAGCGAATAGGGCCATATTCCCGCCAGGACCATCGCCACTGGCATTTCGCCCAAATGCCGCAGAAGCTCCAGGCGATGGAATCCCGCGGTGGTAGCGAGTTGGTCCTCGGCGATGCGTGGCGGCAACCCAATGTAAAACTGGACGCCGAGTGGTGTGGCAATTTCTTCTTGGAAGAATTGACCGAGCGTTCGACCTTGCGGATCGACCCGCCGCAATAGCTCGCTCTGATACCAGCCGAGCGTGAGTGTGTGGTATCCGTGCCGGTTTCCAGGCTGCCACGCGGGCTTCTGTCGGGCCAGAATTTGTGCCAGGCGATCGTGGTCGGCGAGTTTCTGGACAGTTAGCGATTCATCGACTGAAATCAGGCCGGCCCGATGAGTGAGAAGCTGCCGAACGGTGATCCGCTCTTTACCGGCTTGGGCGAATTCGGGCCAGTATTTCGCGACGGGCACATCCAGACCAAACAAGCCGCGGCTATGAGCGACAACCATTGCCGCTGCCGCCATTCCTTTAGTAACGGAGAAAGTCAGGGCCAACGTATCCGCTTGCCAGGCGCGGCCCGGTGATTGCTCGCCGCCCCACAAATCGACGACTTTCCGGCCTTGATAGAAGGCAGAGCAAGCAGCACCCGTTTCGTTTCGCTGGGCGAAGTTCCGCTCGAATTCGAGCCGCACTGCGTGGAAATCAGGCTCGCAATACCCCTCGATGTGCATGGCTGTTCGCCCGTAACTTTGGACGAATCTCCCGTTGTCGGCAACCGACGTGGCGAAGAACTTACCACGCACGAATTGCACCGCCTCAACATTGGTATTTAAGGAATCCTAGCAATCTCGTTGCTCGACTCCAATTCCAAGGGGCAGAAATTCCTCCTTTCTAGTCCTTTCGCTCAAAACCGAATGGAATCATAATGCCATACTATCAATGGCATATCTTCTGGCAATTTGACACTCCCGTACATGCGCGCATAGTTGCTTTGCGGAATTGGCAAGTTTTTTGCCTTTTACAAATACGATAGCCGGTTTGCATTTTGCTTAGGTCGGTCCATGTTCAAGCGCATCCTGCAAACGATATCGGGGCTGTCATGGACCCCGCCGCGCGACACGTATTTTCGTACTTCACCGCTGATTTTCCTCAACGGCTTGGCCGAGCAGGGCGAAAGTTGGTATCGCAATCGCGAGGCCTGCCAACGGCACTTTAACGTGCATGCCCCTGGCGTGTTGGTTTTTGACGGGCCCGTGCTGCAAGAGAGGCTCGCCAGCCGACAGCCGATTACCGTGAGTTTCCTGACCGACCGGCTGGCCGAGTATCTCGACAAGTTTGTCCAGACGCCGCCATATCATTTGGTCGCCAGCAGCTTGGGCGGGCAGATTGCCGTCGAGTATGCCAGTCAGCACCCCGACAAAGTGGATCGCCTCGTACTTTTGTGTCCCTCCGGCATGGGTGGCGAGGAACGGCTGCCTATTTCGGAGGGAGCCCGGCATAAAGACTATCGTGGGCTGGTGGAAAGCACGTTCTACGACCCGCGGCTGGCTAGTCGTGGCATCATGAGCTATTACGAGGATAAGTTTAAGTCCAAGGCTTGGCGCAGAGCCTTCTTTGAAACAGTCCGCGGGACAAAAGGCCATTCCGTCCGCGATCGGCTTTCTGCTATCGATCGGCCAGTGTTGGTGATTTGTGGCCGCGAAGATCGGATTGTTGAAACGCACATGGTCCAAGAGGCTGTCGCGCCCCATTCCAACTATCAGGTTGTCGTGATTTCGCAGTGCGGTCATGCTCCGCAGCTTGAGCAGCCGCAAATTGTCAATCGATTAATCGTCAATTTTCTTCAGGGCGAAGGAACGCTTGTAGCGGACGACCTCGCGGAAACCACGGCCGACGCTGGATTGCCGTCTGCTTAGCGGCGGCGAATCGACCTGGCTGTCCAACCTGAGAGGGCTTTGCGGCGTGGCATCTCAACGCTTAGCGCTGTGGGTCTTGTTGATTGGCGCGTTTGCGTTGCCCATCGCCGGGTTGGGAGCTCGCCAGGCAATTCGTAGCAATGCCAATGACTTTCGCGACTGGGTGCCGGCCCACTATCCTGAGTCGCGCGACTATCGTTGGTTCCGCCAGTACTTTGGCAACGAAGACTTTATCGTGGTGAGTTGGCCGGGCTGCACGCTCGACGACGAGCGGCTGGCTCAATTGGCACAACGGCTTCGCGAGCGAAACGCGTTGCATGAGCAGCGCGGCGAACCCACGCCATTTCGACGCATCGCTACGGGGAGCGAACTTGTCGCTCAAATGACAGCCGAGCCGGTCAGCCTGGACCGCGATCGCATCATTTCGCGGCTGAAAGGAACGATTGTCGGCCCCGATGGTCAAACGACTTGCGCCCTCGTAACGCTCAACGAATTGGCTCATGGCCAGCTCAAGCCGGTGATAGCTGAAATGCTGGCCGTGGCTAGCAGTGTCGGCCTGGATGCGGAAACGGTGCATCTGGGCGGTCCACCGGTTGTGAATGCGGCCATCGACCGCTCCAGCTCTCAATCGCTGCTGCGGCTGGCGGGACTCGCCGCTGTGGTGGGTTTGGTGATTGCCTGGCTCTGCTTTCGGACACTTAGGTTGACGGCAGCAGTGTTCATTGTCGCCGCTTACAGCTCCCTGCTGAGCCTGGCGATCGTTCCACTGTGCGGAGTGCCTCTGAACGCCATTCTGATCACGATGGTGCCGCTGGTGTATGTAGCGGCCATGTCGGGGGCCATTCATCTAACCAACTATTATCTCGATTGCCTACGTAGCGGCTCGGCGAACCCCACGCGCCAGGCGGTCCGACATTCGGCGCTGCCGCTGGGATTGGCGACGGCGACCACCGCCGTGGGGCTGCTATCGTTGTGGTTTAGCGATCTGTTACCCATTCGTCTGTTTGGCTTGTTCTCGGCCGTCGGTGTGGTTGTGGCGCTCGCGCTGCAGCTCGTGCTGTTGCCGGCACTTTTGACCGTGTGGCGCGCGCAGCCGGAGGAGGCCGAAACGCCATCCGAAGGCGACGACATCGACTCCCTAGAGCACTT
>JANNTN010000460.1:0-2283 GCA_031394445.1 Anatilimnocola sp. | reverse complement strand
GCTGCAGCGGGTTGTGAGCCCCGCACGCGCAGTCCCTGCTCCAGATCCCACACGGCCAGACGCCACGCTTCTTGCTGACAAAGCTGAGCAATCTCTTGCAGTGCATCTTCATGTTCGTGACTTTCGATCCAAATGCCCGTGAAGCAGGCTTGGACATATTCGGACAGACGTTCAGACAGTTGCATCGGGAGTGGTCCTTGGGAAATGAAGCTGACAGGGCTTACCGGCCAGTCGCTGAACTACAATCGCTCGACTAGCAGGTGGGCAGAGGAGGCCGGAGAAGTGTTCGGCCAGACGGTGATTAAGCAGGCTCAGGAATACCCACACAACGAGAGCGAAGCATGGCAATCGCTGGCCAACTCGTCGATCGCGCGTAGCCAGCCGAGCACTTCCCCTTCAGGATCACACTCGGCTAACAGCGACAAATCCATCTGTTCGATGGCCCGGGTGTTCAGCCAGCGTTTGGCCCGAGCGGCCAAGCGCCGGTGGGTCCGTCGCGGTAACAATTGCCACGGCACCGTGGCAGGCACTTGCTCGAACCAGTGCTGTGCCAAGAGTAACGCCACCGGATCTTGATCCCCAAACTCCACGGTACCGCCGCCGCCAGCCGCGATGGCTTGCGGATGCAGGTAGTTTTCGAGTGAACGCTTGGAGGTCAGCACGCCGCGGCAGTGCTCACGAGCATTAACCCGATCCACGGCCCGCTGGCGAACCGTGGATTCGGGGGCCTGCTCCCGGTCATACAGATGGAACTCATGCAGTCCTAAGAGCGCAAATCGGTATGACCAACTAGCCGGGTCGCCGCCTCCGACCGTCGCCAGCCTAACCCGGCCCTCAGCCTGCCACCGCTGTAAGTCGGGCAGGTTCGGTTCTTCCTGACGCAGCCGGCTGGAAAGTCGCGTCAAAAACTCCAAGTCATTGGCCCCTTCCAGCACGATCAGAAGCGGGCCATTCACGGGCGCACCTCCTGCTTCGCGGGCAAGACAGTCGCCAAGTCATAAAACTCGTTGGTGAGAATTTCACGTTGGCGTTGACCCAGAGCTGCCTCCAGAAATTGGCTGGCAGTCTGACAAGCAACACCGGTAAAGCCGTGGGTTTCAATTCGGATTTCAACGGTGGGTGACACATAGAGCTCGATGGTTTGTGTCATGCGGCACCTCCCGCCAGTCGGATCGTGAGCCGGATCGAACCATCCGCCAGCGACTGCTCGGTGACGGTGTGCCCGCGGCGGCCCGCTTCGAGCTTGGCCATTTCGCAGGCGTAGGCTTGCAAAAATTTATTCAGCTCTTGTTGATCACCCCAAGCGCCGTGGTAATTGTCGTACTTCAATGTTCCGCGGGCGGTCTCGCACACGAGCGGGTACCGCCAGCCCGGAAGTTCAACGGCCAATCCCTCGGCCAAGCCGCTGAAAAGTTTCACCACTCGCCGCCCGGGCGGCGGCAATCCGAGCCGGCGGCAAGCGGCGACTACCGCTACCGGATCGCGAACCTGGGTTTGAATCGTAACGATATGGGACAATCGGTTTCTCCTTTTGTAAGCTGGTCGTCTAGCACCAATCGAATCGGACACTGAGTGCACGCAGGAAAAAAAGGCACGATCTTTTTCAAAAGGGGGGCTCGGTTTCAGAAGCATGAGGCGGCGCTGGATTTGTTATGCCAGTCCGGGCCCCGTGTGACATACTGGGATACTCGCTGCTCGCTACAGAATCAGCCGGCTGTCTCTCAAGCCAACTGGCGAGGAGGGCGTCTCCCAGAATTTCGTCCGCTGGCTGCGTCTGAGGCAGACGATGCAGGGCGTAAACCGTGACGATTAGCGGAACGAGAGCCGCTAGGACGAGCCCCGCATTGAGAACGGCCTGCGCAACGACTGGGTCGCGAACGGCGGCCACCGTGGCTGCCTGGCGTTCCATCGCCACTTGTTGGCGCTGCTGGTCGAGGTTGACTTGCTCCTGCTGCTGCACTTGCTGCCAAGTGTGTTGTGCTTGCAGCAGTTCGCGGCGGGCCATAGCGTCTTGTTCCACCAAATCGTGGGTAGCCGCAGTTAACACTTGCGAATGGCGACTGACCTCCTGGGCTTGGGCTGCGATGTGTTCATTTTGGCGAGCTTGTTGGGCACTGGCCTGCTGCGCGTATTCGGCCAGACGCTCGTCTTCGCTTTCACAGCCGATGATGCTCGTCATGATCCCGAGCATCATCACTCGGTCCCACCGATTGATCATGTTGCGTTGCATGCAAATTCCTCCACATCCTGAGAAGTTGAGACACTAAAGTTTCGAGCGCTTTT
>JANNTN010000452.1:0-20254 GCA_031394445.1 Anatilimnocola sp. | reverse complement strand
TGCTCGAGCAGTTCACCGAGCCGGGCGACATGGACAAGCTCGAGGAGCTCCAGCGGATGGTCGAAAACTACGTCCGCGAAATGGCCGAGCGGCAGGGGCTCGAACGCGATAAGGGCGGTCGCGGCTTCCAGCTCACTCCCAAAGCCTACCGCATTTTCCAGGGCCGCCTGCTCGAACGCATCTTCTCCGACCTCCAAGCCTCCCGCTCTGGCCGCCATCAAGGCCCGATCATCGGCGAAGGGGCCGTCGAAATGACGCAGACGAAGCAATATGAATTCGGCGACTCGCTGGCCCACATGGATATCCCCCAGTCGTTCGTCAACGCGATGCTGCGAACCGGCGGCTCGTCCATGCAGCTCAAGCAGGAAGACATCGCCATCCACCGCACGCGAAATTCGCCCAAATGTGCGACCTGCGTGATCATGGATATGAGCGGCTCGATGCGCTACGACGGCCAATACGTGAACGTCAAACGCATGGCCCTGGCGATGGAGGGGCTGATCCGCCGCGAGTATCCGGGCGACTATCTGCAAATGATTGAGATGTTCACGTTCGCCCGCCCCACGCCGCCGGGCAAGCTGATCGAGCTCATGCCCAAACCCGTGACGATCTTTGACCCCTGGGTTCGGCTAAAGGTCGATATGAGCCGCGACGACGTGAGCGAATACCGCATCCCGCATCACTTCACGAACATCCAGCGATCGCTACAGATGTCGCGACAATTTTTAGCCGCTCAAGACACGCCCAACCGCCAGGTGATTCTCATCACTGACGGCCTGCCCACGGCTCATTTTGAAGGGAGCGTTCTCTACATGCTCTATCCGCCCGACCCGCGGACCGAAGCCGCGACGATGCGCGAAGGCATGCTCTGCGCCCGCGAAGGCATCACTATCAACATCTTCCTCGTGCCGAGTTGGTCGCAGTCGCAAGAAGACATCCGCTTCGCCTACCGCCTGGCCGAAACCACCAAAGGTCGCGTCTTCTTCACCGCCGGCCGCGACCTCGACCGCTTCGTCGTCTGGGACTACGTCAAACGCAAACGAGAAATCCTCGCTTAACGCCAATAACAAGTGACTAATGACGAATGACCGCCATCAGTCATTAACTACCGATGCAGGCCGCCAGCGTTCCTCGCCATCGCCTGCTGCACCGCAGCCGTATAAGCCGCTGGCGCTCGTTCGAACCGGCTCCGCGAGGTTTCGTCGGCGAATAGATACATGTGCTTGTCGGGCGAAATGATGCCGTAAGCCCGTTTCCCCTCCACCATTTTTCCGCGCTCCGTAAATACCACCGGATCGCAACCCGAAAGGATCGGAGCGTAGGCGTCGGGATTCGTTAAAAATTTCTGTTGGCTCTCGGCGGAAGCGAACAAGTAGGTGCGACCGTTGTGAATCGCGCCGAATTGCTTACTCCCTTTTTTCCAGGCACCTTTGCTCGCCTGGCCTTGGCTCATGGCGTCCATCAACGTGACTGGGCAGAAGCCGTCGAGCGCTAATTGCGGTGCTTGCGACACCGGAACCATCTGATGGTTGCCAAAATTTTGCTCAGCGGGTTTCTGCACGGGCGCTGCTGGTGCGACCGGCGCTGTTGCGACGGGCTGCGGCACGGCAGTCACAGTCGGCGGCACTGCGACTTGGGCGGCCGGGGCGGAAATGCTCGGGCTCGGCTCGGTCGGCATCAGTGGTGGGGCAAAGCTCGATGACTTGGTAGCTTCCGGCTGCTTGTTGGCAATCCACGGATTGCTGGTAACCGCCGGAGCCGGGCTAACGGTAACTGCTGGTGTTTCAGTCAACTGCGGGGCTGTCGAAGCCGGCAGCGATGGCGTCGCGGCCACCACTTGACTGGCCGGCGGCGTAACTGTGGCGGTAAGGATCTCCGGTTTAGCTGCCGGGGCCGCCGCAACAGGCTCAGCAGGCGCAGTAAATCCAGACGCGGCAGGTGCAGGCGTAGCCGGTGCGGCTGGCGAAGCCTCAGCCGGCATAAACGACGAGCGGCGATCGAGCAGCGACGAGGTTAGGGCCGACGCTTGCTGTTTCAAGTTTTGGGCGGCAGCACTCACGTCTTGCGAGGCCTGATTGGCCGTCGTTTGCCATTCCTGCTTGGTAGCGACCGCTTGCTGTTGAATTTGTTCGCTCGTCTGTTGCACCTGCTCCTTCGCTTCAGTGGTGCGATCGCGAAATTGCTTGTACGCGTCCCCCATCTGTTGCTCGTAACGCTGAACCGCAGCCGTCGTTTCGTCGGTCCACCGCTTGGCGGATTCCGTCGTTTGCTGAACGGCTGCCGTCGCTTGTTGTTGCGTGTTTTGCACGGCTGCCGTGGCTTGCTCGACCGATTGTTGAGCAGTGGCGGACCACTGTTGCTGGGTCTGTTCCGCCGTGGCGGTGGCTTGGCGAATCGTGTTGTCGGTGGTGGTGCGTGCCTGGTCCCAACCGCTTTGTGCTTGCTGCGTCGCCGCGTTCCATTTTTGCTGGGCATCGGCATAGACCGACTGGGTCGGGCTGGTGGCCTGCTGCGTCCGTTGCTCGGCATAGGCCATCGCCCCGCTGAGGCCGTTGGCCACCGCTCCCGCCGCCGGCTGCAAGTAGGCGTTATTTGCGATCTGCGCTGGGTTACTCGCGGCAGGTTGCGTGTTGAAATTACTCGATTGAGGTTGAAATTGGCTTGTCGTGGCCTGGCCAGCAGGTGCCGGTGCCGGCACGGGTTGCCAATAACTGGTGGGTGCCTGTTGGGCGGTGTTCGCTGGTTGAGTTGGAGCCGCGGGCGCTGGCTGCCAGTAGCTGTTTGCTTGAGGCGGTGCCGCGGCAGCGGGTTGCTGCGCGACCTGCGCCATCGGATTGTGCGCCAGCCGCGTTGCGCTGGCACCCGATTGCACGGCTACATGATTGAGCAAGGCGATATATTCGGCCGGCTTTTGCGGACTGACGGTGCGATAGACTTCGAGCCCCGAAGCGGTGACGAAGACATCGGTGGGCCACTGATTGATGTGATAACGTGTCGCCAGTTGCGGATTCTTTCCGGCATGGACCTTCACCGCCAGATAATTCTGCGAGACCGCGTCGGCTACTTCGGTCTTGCTGAAGACGTTTTGATCGAGCCGCACGCAGGGCCCGCAGTTGTCGTTATAAAAATGCAAAAGGACGAGGCGGCGCTGCTCGGCCGCCATGCCGCAAGCAGCGTTGTAGTCGGCAACCCACGGAATGCGATCTTCGGCGAGTGCGTTGCCGGCGACCAGCACGAGAGCGGCCAGATACCACGGACGAAAAATCGAATTCATATTCGCCACCTACGCAAAGACTATCCGACTGCTGAATGGTGTTTGGCGATACTCCGCTGCTCCGCCGGCGCGCAGCAAGAAGCGCCCAATCCAGCACCTACGGCAGAATCGACCGAATGACCGCCCGGATTACAGAAAATCTGCCGGATATTCCGGATGTAGCGAGAGTGCGGCTTTGCCAGCACGAGCCAGCAGGCGGTGAGATGAACGCCAGGTGAGTTCGCCAGAGGAAGTGACAGCGAATTTCCGATTTTTTGGCGGCAAGTGGCCGTGACAGCTTGACATAACCCTTGGAATCAGTAAGATTCGCTGTAGTAGGACTTCTGTCTAACTGGCAAGCGCCACACCACCCCTTGGGGAACTGGTGGCAAATAGCCGGGAACGCTGAAACGAGCGAAACCGGGATTTGTAAGCGCTCTCTGACTTCTCGGTAGTGTTTTTGGATATCGCAGTTCAAGCAGGCGTCGTTGTTACGACGACATCGCTTTCCGCAGCTTCCTTAAGCTCTGCCGCCCTGTTTCCCGCGATCTGACGTGGAAAGCAAGAATGCTTTCACTGCTGGCTCGGGAATCCTGGGAATGCGAATTGCAGTAGGAGGTGGAGACGGATGATCGGCCCGCCGATCAGGCGTTTGTAGTAAGGCGACTCGCGCGTTTCGGTTTCTGCAAGGTGGTTGGTAATCCCTTGTGAAGGCCGGTTGAATTGCACGCACCGAGTCGATGGTTAACTGCTTGTTGTTGTTTCGAAGTGCTGATTGCCTTCGGATGGTTGATTGCCCTCGGATGACGACCTTCGGATAACGACCCTAGGACAACGAATAGTTCAGAAGCTGTTAAGACTCCATTGGCCGCGTCGCACATTGAGGTGCACGCTGGATCCTTTCTGGACACGATTGAATTTCGCATGCGACGCGATATCGCTCGACGACTGTTTGCCGTTCTGGCTCCGGAATTTTCATCCGGCCAGTCCGCCATTTGCCTATGAGCTGTATCTCGCTTGGCTGTATTTTTCTCGACAACGACCGCACTCAAATCAACCGAACCGCATTGAACGTGCTTCACTGCCATTCTCGATTTGGATCGCGGGCTAACTGGGTGTTTTTCCTTTCTCTCTACTTAGGTCACAAGACCTTCTTCACTTACCGCGCTTAATGCGCATCTTTTTCGGGTATGCAAATGGGTAAAAAGAGGTTTCGTCCTCGCTCGCAAGGCGACCGCGGCACTGGCACTGGATATGGTGGCGGCGGTGGCGGCGGTGGTTATGGTGGTGGCGGCGGTGGTTATGGTGGTGGTGGAGGTGGCGGTTATGGCTACCAAGGCGGCAACGGCCAGGGTAATGGTCAAGGTAACGGCCGGATGCGTCGTCGCCGGCCCTATCAAGATCGTCCGGATCGGCCCCCCTTCGGGGGCGAGGCTGCGCCGCGTGCCGACATGGGACCACCCCCGCTGGGCGAAGACGGGCAGCCGTTGCCCGAGGGTTCGTATCCACTCGCGCCCCCCTCGCACGAGATGCCGCTGGAGCCAGGGTACGGACTTTTGGAAATGCATCCCAATGGCTACGGCTTTCTCCGCAGCCCCGACAATACCTACACCCGCGAGCGTAGCGATCCCTTCGTGCCTGGCACGATGATCGAGAAGTATGCCTTGCGGCAAGGCGTAATGATCAAAGGCACGGTGCAGCCGGCCCGCCGGCAGCAAGGCCCGCGGCTGCGGGAAATCACCGACGTCGATGGCATGCCGCCAGAAGCCTACATCAACGTCAAGAATTTCGACACTAAGACGCCGATCAACCCCGACAAGTGGTTCCAGCTCGAAACCGGGCCGGTGCCACTGACGACGCGGGTGCTCGATCTCTTAACCCCGCTTGGTCGCGGCCAGCGCGCCTTGATCGTTGCCCCGCCGCGCAGCGGCAAAACGATCTTCCTGCAACACATCAGTGCCGGCATGACAGCCAACTTCCCCGACGTCAAGCAGTTCATTCTGCTCATCGACGAACGGCCGGAAGAAGTGACCGATATGCGGCGAAATGTCAAAGGCGAGGTCTGCGCCAGCAGCCTCGACAACGACATTGAAAGCCATGTGAGGATCTCGCAGATCGTTATCGAGCGTTGCAAGCGCCTGGCCGAAATGGGTCAGGACGTCTTCGTGCTGCTCGATTCGATCACCCGCCTCGGCCGGGCCTTCAACAAGTACACGGGCAACAAGGGCGAAGGCATTCAGAGCGGCGGCTTGGGTGTTCGCGCCATGGAAATCCCCAAGAAGCTGTTCGGAACGGCCCGCGCTTTTGAAGAAGGTGGCTCGGTCACGATCGTTGGCACCGTGCTGGTCGAAACCAACATCCGCATGGACGACGCGATCTTTCAAGAGTTTAAAGGTACGGGCAACATGGAACTCGTGCTCGACCGCAAACTGGCCGAGCGGCGCGTCTTCCCCGCGATCGACGTATCGCAATCGGGTACGAGGCGTGAAGAGCTGTTGCTCGACCCGCAAACATTGCACGCCACGACCATGCTGCGGCGGACGCTGTCGAGCATGAATCCCGTCGATGCCATGGAGCAGCTCACGAAGCAACTCAGCAAGTACAAAACCAATGCCGAGTTCATCAAGCTGATTACCGCGGCCCGAATGGATTAACGAAAGCTAACAAAACTGATAAGCCAAGAGCTGGAAAACCCAAAATTCTTCAGCTCTTTTTGCTTTTCTCAGGCAATATCCACCAATTCACGGTCTTGGCCCGTCGGCTCACGCACTTCCGGCGTATAGCCATCCAGCAGGCAGCTCACATTCACATCCCCCATGATGTTGACCGCCGTGCGGCAGCGATCCAGGAACCAATCGACCGTGAGCAAAATGGGGATGTACTCCAGCCGCAGGCCGAGTGCCGTGAAAATGAGCGTCATGGTCACCGTGCCCGCTTCGGGAATGCCTGCTGCGCCAACAGATGCGGCTATTGCCGTCAGCACGACCAAAAGCTGATCCATGATCGTCAAATCATGACCGGAAACTTGTGCCACGAAGATGGCAGCCATCGCCTGATAGAGTGCGGTGCCGTCGTTGTTGAAGTTCGCCCCCACGAGCGCACCCAGGCTGGCCGATTGCTCGCGCAAGCCAACTTTCTCTCGCAAACAGGCATAAGTGACCGGCATCGTGGCTGTCGAACTGGCCGTCGAAAACGCCATCACCAGCGCGTCGCGCATGCCGCGTAGCACCGGCAGTGGCCGGCACCACGAGCCAAAACGAATGCGCACCAGGTAATACGTCAGGTGCAGTGCCAGGCCCAGTAGCACCGAAAAGACAAAGAACGCGAGACTCTTGAACGGTTCAAACCCTTGCGTCGCAACAATTCTCGTCACGATGCCAAAAACCGCCAGCGGTATCAGTTCGATCACCCAGTGCAAAATGATGAGCAGCACATCGAACGACGCCGCAACCAGTCCCGAAATCACATTCACTCGCTCCGCCGGCAGCCGCCGCAAAGCGATGCCCACGGCAATCGCAATCAGAATGACCGAAGTAATCTTGCCATTGTCGGTAAACGGCCCCAGCAAGCTGCGCGGCACATTATCCAAAAGCTGTTGCAGCGGGTCCGTTTTTAGTTCCATCGGCGGAGCTGCATCAGGCAGTACGAGCGACGCATGCTTTCCCGGCTGAACGAGGTTTGCCACGGCTAGGCCGATGATGATCGCCACGGTCGTGTTCATCAGCAGCAGAAAAATCAACCTCCGCCCGTGCCCCGCGGGTATCTGAGTCTGCACCAGCGCCTGCACCACCGCGACCAACACCAGCGGCGCGGCCAGAGCCGTGAGCAACTGCAACACCAGCCGGGCTGGTATCGCCAGCCAGCCAGCCCACACCAGCGGCTTAACGTAATGCCCCAGCGGCTTAGGCACTGCTTGCGGATTTTCCGCCGCGGCCTGCGCGGCCGCTGCCTGTTTGTCGATCCGCTGCACCGTTTGATCCAGCTTGCGCAGACCAAGCCCCAGAACCGCGCCAATGATGCATACGTACAAAATGCGCAAATACAGCGGAATTCCATTCCAACGGGCCAGGATTCCACGCGGTGCTGGCTGCTGCGAGTTATCGGGTTCTCGATCGGACATATCTGGCTTTCAAGGATGCTTTCGTGCTCACCGGCGCGCGCCTCGTACGCCAGCTTGGTTAAAAAACCACCCACCGCCCAGCAATCCCTAGCCCTACCCTCTGCCCGCTCACTTCATAATGTCAAACAGCGCCGTGAACTGATCCGTCCACAGCAGTTCCTTGGCCGGCTTGAGGGCTTCGCCGGCTTCCACGACTTTGGGGTTGTCCATGAACTCGTCGTTCTTACTGACGAGAATCCAATCGCTGGCGGTGTCCGTCGGGCCGCCATCTTCGGTTTTGTGTACACTCCAGGTGCGGTAGCCGTGCTTTCTGGCAATGGCGGCAACGACCGGTTCCAGGTCGAGGTAGCGGTTGCTGATGTGGACGACGACGATGCCCACCGGCACGCTCACGGTCTTTCCCGTCTTCTCATCGACTCGATCCTCGTGCCGCAAATGCTTCTCGTACAGGCTGAACGATTCGTCGGTCAGCAGGTGCGCGGGAATCGCATCGCCGCTAAAAGCATCGAGATGAATCACGTCGTAGTTGAGTGGACCTTCCTTGAGTTCCCGTTCCAGGCTCACTCGCGCATCACCCATAACAACATCAACCGTGCAATCGCGTGCCTTGGGAATCTTCTCCAGGTAAGTAAAGTTCTCCTGGGCGACTTTGAGCACCTTCGGATCGATATCGTAAAAGCGGAACAGGTCACCTTTGCGGGCATGCGCTGCCATCGACCCGCTCCCCAGTCCAATCACCGCCACGCGCAGCCCTTGGCCCGCCCGCGGATTCTCCTTCACCGCCAGGGCGGCACCTGTGCCATCGACATAGTAAGTCGAAGGCAGCAACTCCTTCTCCGGATCGACGAATTGAAAGCCGTGCCAAATTCGCCCGTTATACAGTGCCTTACCCAGGTTCTCGGGATCGTCCTCGCTCCCCATCTTCTTAACGGTCACGGTGCCGTAGAAGTTCCGCTCCATCGTGATCAGATCGTCATCCGCGGGGCTCATGAACTTCCAGTCTTCCAGCTTCTTCTGCAAGCTAACCGGCAATGCCTGGGCCAGCCGGCGCATTTCAATGTCTTCCCGGTTGCCGGGCACAACGAACAGCATCGTCAACACCATCGCAAACGCCAGCGACCACTGCAAAACCTCGCGCCCCTTGAGCCAGCGATCCTTCCCGTCGTTAAAAATCGTCAGCCAGCCAACGACAAACCCACCAACCAACGCAATCGATAGCTCAAAATGCGTTTTGAAAACCAGCGGGCAGATCAAAGCCACGAACAATCCGCCCAGCGCCCCGCCGGCCGATAGCGACAGATAAAAGCTCGTCAGATACTTGGGTTGCGGTTTCGATTTCACCAACTCGCCGTGGCAAACCATGCAAATGAAGAACAGCGTGGCCAAATACGCCGTCGTCGCCGCGAACACGTGCTCTTTAAAGTCATACGTATCGACGTCGAACTCCAGGTTGAATCGCGGTTTACGGCTGCCGGCCTTCTCTTCAAATTCCGCGGCGGTCACTTCGCCATCCATGTCCTTATCCCAGCCCACTAGCGTCGCCGCCACGGGCGAGGGAATCTCCTCCACCGTC
Organism: Anatilimnocola sp.; assembly: GCA_031394445.1. Taxonomy (GTDB): domain Bacteria; phylum Planctomycetota; class Planctomycetia; order Pirellulales; family Pirellulaceae; genus CAYLLN01. The sequence goes on along the minus strand of JANNTN010000452.1, from coordinate 11,308 downwards.
AGTTTGCCATCTTTGTTGTTATCGAGCTTGGCAAACGTATCGCCATTTTCCAGTACGACCGGACTCCGGTCCTTAAAAGCCCAATTCAGTCCGTTATTCAGCTTGCCGACAAACCAGCCAATCCCATCGAACATCCCGTCGTTCATTTTGGAGAACGTGATCGGCAGATTGGCCTTCAGCGGCCACTTGCCCAGCGTGAAGCCGATCGACCGGCCATGCAACTGCGCGCTTTGGATTTTTTCCTTCAGCGACTTCTTGGTGTACGCGGCCGCGTCGTCGGCATTTTCAAAGGTCGGGCGCGTGAACATCGTCGCAACCACCTTTTGGGCATACTCCATGCCATCGTTGACAGACGAATAGTTTTCGACGGCCGTGAGCCACATGACCGAAAGAATGGTCAGCACGCCAAACGTCTTCCGCAAATACCAACGTTCGTTGTCGAAGCAAATGATGAACGACAGCAGGTACAAGCTGAGCGGAATCACCCACATGAACGGAACCACCGCAATGTCTTGGCATAGGTGATTCGTGATCGCCAAAAATGCCATCGAGGCCAGCGCCGCCAGGCCGAGCCAGGTCATTCGCCGGCCCATTCGTGGCGTTGCCTCTGCATCAGCCGCTGTTTTGCCGGGGATATTGGCCGGTGCCGGCGTTCGCTTCGCGACCAATCCCTCCGCGGCCGTTACAGCCGGTTCCGGCTTCGGCGGCGAGTCGAGCGTATCACCCATTCGCCAAATCGAGAGCCCCAGCAGCGCAATTAGCATGGCAAAAACGATAAATACCAGCGACCACACTCTGCCTTGGGTATCCACCGCCAAGGTCGTCTCGACCAAGAACGGATAGGTGAGCAATGCCGCGAGCGACCCAACATTGGAAAGCGAGTACAACCGGTAAGGCGACTGGCCGGGATAGATTTTTGAAAACCACGCCTGCACGAGGGGGCCGGTAGTGGAAAGCACGAAGTAAGGCAACCCGACCACCGCCGTGAGCAGGATCAAAATGCGGAGCGCGGGCCGCTCTCCATCGGTCGGCTTCCACCAATCAACGGGAACGATGGGTAGCGTGAGCACTGCCACCAGCACGATGGCCAAATGCACGATCGACTGCCACCGCGTTTTTACCTGGTGCGTCACAACGTGGGCATACGCATAGCCGCCGAGCAACACGAGCTGAAAAAACAGCACGCACGTCGTCCACACCGCCGGACTGCCGCCAAACCACGGCAGGATCTTTTTCGTAATCACCGGCTGAACTTGAAACAGCAAAAACGCACTGACAAAAATGGTCGCCGCCGACCACCAAGCCAAACCGTTAGAACGATTCTGATTCATGAAAGCCCTTCGCAAACCACAACCACGAGAGAGGGATTTGGTAGTTGATCGTATCAGCGTTGCAGACACAAGAGCCGCAGTTTACAGCGAATATGCGGCACTTTGTACGGAGTACTCGGTGCTCAGTACTCTCGCCGGGGCCTTAACTTTGAGCCTTGAACTTTGAGCATTGAGCTTGGTATTGAAACCTTCGCAAACTACCCATTCACCGCGACCGGCACGCTCGCCTCAATCTGAATCGCGATATTCTTAAACGCCGGCGTCCGCGACTGCGGATCGATCGTGCGGGGAACCAGCACATTCGCCTCGGGGTAATACATCAGGGCATTGCCAGCCCGAATTTCAGGAAACGACCGCACCAGAATATTCGGCATCACGCCCGTTTCGTTCCGCACCGTGACCCGCTGCTCCTCATGCAGGTTCAGCCGGCGAATATCCTCGGGATGCAGCAAAATCACATCGCGCCGGTCCTGCCCGCGATAAATATCCTCGTCCTCATAGACCACCGTGTTGAACTGCCCCTCGCTACGAACCGTCATCAGCCGCAGCGTCCCATTCACCTCCGTCAGCTTCGGCAGCGAATGCACAAATAGCTTGGCCCTGCCGTCCGCCGTCGGAAATTTGCCGCCGTGTAGCGTTCGCCCGGGAATTTGAAACTCCTGCTTGGTCCCTTCAATTTCGGCCAGTTGCTCAAAGCCGGGAATCACCGCCGCGATCGCCGCGCGAATGTTGCCCGTGCTGTGCAGCCTCGACCAGTCGATGGACCCGTTTCCGAGTGTCCGCTCGGCGATGTCACCGAGCACCTGCACCTCGCTCCGCGGTCCTTCGTGGCGTGCCGGGCCCCCATCGCTCAGCCGCACATAGTTAAACATCGACTCCTGTGTCGTCGGCTCCGGCTCTTCGTCACGAGCCAGCACCGGCAGAATGATCGTTTCTTTCGCCAAGCCATGCGCGTGCCCCGTGTTGAGCGTTGTGTTGACATACACGATCTGGTCGAGCTGATTGAGCGCTACCGCCGCGTAAGTCGCATCGGGGTTCGACCCATACAGGTTCCCGCCCACGCAAAAGCTGAACTTCACCTGCCCCGCGTGCGCCGCTTCGATACAGGCCAGCGTATCCAGACCCGGCGAAGTGGGCAGGGAAATTTTGAACTCACGTTCGAGCGCGTCAAATACCGCTTTCTTCAGGCTCGGCGCGACCGCCATGCTGCCGATGCCTTGCACGTTGGAGTGTCCGCGAATCGGCATCACGCCGGCGGTCGATCGGCCCACCATCCCGCGCATCAGCGCCAGGTTCGTGATGGCCTGCACGTTCTCCACGCCATACACATGGTGCGTGATTCCCATCGTCCAGCCGAAAACGGCGTTCTTCGCCGCCGCATAGCGCTCGGCAATCTGATCGATCTCTTTTTGCCCCACGCCGCTCCGCGCGTGAATCTCGTTCCACGGAATCGCCCGCAGCGCCGCCAGCCATTCTTCCGATCCACTGCATTTCTCGCGTAAGTACGCCGCATCCTGCGCCCCCATCTCGTCAATCCGCTTGGCGATGGCGGTGAGCAACGCCAAATCGCCCCCAATATGCGGCTGAACATACAGCGTGGAGATTTTCGTTCCAAACAAGAGGCTCCACGGGCTGGATGGCACGCGAAAATTAACCAGTCCCAGCTCGCGCACCGGATTGATAGCGATCACCTCACCGCCACGATTGCGAACCTTCATTAGCGTCGTCATCAGCCGCGGATGATTGCTGGCCGGGTTGCCGCCGATGATGAACACGCAATCGGAATGCTCGACATCGTGTAGATCGACCGTCGCCGTCCCCGTCCCCAACGCCGAGTTCAATCCCACGCCACTCGCCTGATGGCAGTAGTAACTGCAATTGTTGACGTTGTTCGTGCCATAAATCCGGGCCATGAGTTGCAAGATGAATCCCGCCTCATTGCTCGATCGCCCGCTCGAATACCAAAACGTCTCGTCGGGATTTGTCGCCTTCAATCGACCTACGATCCGGCTCAGCGCCTCTTCCCACGACACCGGCCGATAGTACTGCTCCCCTTCCATCAGCATCACCGGCTGCACGAGCCGCCCACAAGATTCCAACTCCCTCGGCGAAAAAGCCTGAAGCTGAGCGACCGAATACGTGCTCCAAAATTCCGGCTTGATGGCTCCCTGCATGTCCGCCGCCATCGCCTGCAGCGACTTCTTGCAGACTTCGGGAAAGCTGCCAGCCTCATTGACCATGCCCCCCTTTTGTCCTCCCATCCCCAGCGCGCAAGTCTTGCAAGCGTTCTTGCTGCGCATCGCCTTCCACAGCTTCAACACACCGCCCATCTGGCGAGCTTTTTTGAGCGTATAGAGAATCGCTCGCCACCCGCCGCCACTCTTCATCCGTTTCATCGCTCTCACCCGTAGCCGAATTCGTGAGAATTAGATCTCTTTCCGCCCAATCCGTCAGGATTTCGCCGCCGGCTGCTTGCTCTGAATAATCGTTTTCGCTTCCGTCGCCGCGCTCTTCACTTTACCACGCTCAATCAGCACTTTTTCCAGCGGATTGGTGATTAAATGATCGAGCGAAGCATTTAGCCGCGACAAATCCGCATCCGGGTTCGCCTTGGCCAGCGAGATCGTGGCCTTAACGCCATTCAGCAGCACAGTCGTGCGTTTCCGTTCTTGATCGTTCGGATTCGCCTCGTCCTTCACCGCCAGCCGATTTTCAGGATCGAGCATTTCGCGCAGCACGCCGACGCATTGCTCGTTTCCTTGCCGAGCCAATCCGGTCGCCGCGTTGTAGCGCGCGTTGGGATACGTATCATGCAACATTTTCTCCAGCCTTTCGACTGCTTTGTCGCCGCCAATCACACCCAGTGCGTAGGCCGCCACCGCCCGCAACTCCGCGTGCGGCCGATACAGCGTTGGCGTGCCATCTTTAGACGGCGCGGGTGGCGGAGCCGTATCATCCGGCTCTTGCGTCGCAGCCAGCAGCACCTCCATCGCTTCCGCATTGTCTTGAATCGATTTGGGACCGGAGTTGTCAGCCAGTGTGGAAATTGCCTCGAGCGCCGCAAAGCGCACCTGCACCTCCACCGCTTCTTGCTCCTGCTTCGCCGCCTTCAGCAGCACGGGCAAGCCGTCCTGAACATTGAAAGAGCCGAGCGAGCGGCACAAATACATCCGTCGCATGATCTGCGCACGCCGGGCGCTGCCGGGCGGAGCTTGGCTTCCCGAATAGGTGCCGCTCCTCCCGCCACCGCCAATAGCCATCGGCGTAAGCGGCTCAAGCGGCTCCTTCAAATCGCGTTCGAGAAAAGTCGCCAGTGTTGTCGCCAGCTTCGCGTCGTCGCGCAGGGCCGCATATTTCGGATCGGGGCTGCGCAGCAAATCGGCCAGCTCATAAGCCCGCTGCCAACTCGCCGTATCATCGCGCACAATCGCCTCGGCCAGCTTGCCGGCGTTGTCGCGGCCCATGTGAGCCACCCAACTGAACAGTAGCCACAGCACCACGATGATCGAGACGATCAAGAGCGGAATTAAAAACAACTGAATCAAGAACGTCGCCGTCGGCGGTGTCACCGGCGGCAAATACTCCGCCCGCTGGGGGTGATTGGGCGGGGCGTCGGGTGCGGACATGAATTCCTCGGTTCTTCTATACTGCTCACACCAGTTTCCGTGCGAGCCTAAGAATCGTCAACCGCTTGCCGTACATGCAGCTCCTCGATCTCACACTATCTACTCCCGCCGAAAACCTCGCGCTCGACGAGGCCCTGCTCGAAGCCGCCGAAGCTAGCGAACTGACCGGCGAAGTCCTACGACTCTGGGAACTCCCCACGCCCGCCGTCATCATCGGCCGCTCTTCCAAAATCGCCGAAGAAGTGAACCTGCCAGCCGCCGAATCCCTGCAAATCCCCGTCCTCCGCCGTTCCAGTGGCGGCGCGGCGATCGTCGCCGGTCCCGGCTGTCAAATGTATTCCGTCATTCTTCGCTACGCCGGCCGCGAGCACCTTCGCCTGCTCGACGAAGTTCATCGCCACGTTCTCGGCATCATCCGCACCGCCCTCGCGCCCCTTGCCGGCGATATCGAGCACCGGGGCACGTCCGATTTGGCGCTGCACAACCAAAAATTCTCCGGCAACTCCCTCCGCTGCAAGCGTGACCATTTGCTCTACCACGGCACCATTCTCTATAACTACGACCTCTCGCTCATTCCTCGCCTGCTAAAAACACCTTCCCGCCAACCCGACTACCGCCAAAACCGCCCCCACCCCGACTTCATTACCAACCTGCCGCTCACCGCATCCACAATCCGCGCCGCCCTCATCACCTCCGCCTTCGCCGCCGATCAACCCCTAATCACCTGGCCCCGCCAACTAACCAACCGACTTCTCACAACCCGCTACTCCCAATCCACCTGGAACTTCTCCCGCTAGTCTTTTCTGAACCCTGAACCCTGAACCCTTCCCCCATGCCCCTCGACCTCAAGTCCTTCATCCGCGACATCCCCGATTTCCCCAAAACCGGAATTCTATTCCGCGACATCACGCCCCTCCTCGGAAATCCGGCAGCGCTTCGTGAAACAGTCCTCCAATTAGCAGAGCCCTATCGCAGTCAAAAAATCGATGCGGTGGTAGCAGCCGAAGCCCGCGGCTTCATTTTCGCTGCCCCGATGGCCATTGAACTGAACGCCGGCTTCGTGCCCATCCGCAAACCCGGAAAGCTCCCCTTCAATCGCCACTCTTTCCGCTACGATCTCGAGTACGGCAGTGACACGCTGGAGATGCACGTCGATGGCGTCGCGTCTGGTGCTCGCGTCCTCGTTGTCGATGACCTGCTGGCCACCGGCGGCACCGTCGGTGCCTGCGTCAAGCTGCTCGAACAGACCGGCGCAAACATCGTCGGCTGCGCCTTCGTCATCGAACTCACCGGCCTCGATGGTCGCAAAGCAGTAGCGCCCCATGCGGTGCATAGCTTGATGCAGTACTAAGTTGGGTGGGACAAGCGAGCCTGCGAGCGCCGGCCCACCATTAACTCATCCATTCCGCCTCACCCGATCCACCCACATCAATCCCACGATCGTCTTCGCGTCCTGAATTTTCCCGCGAAAGATCATCGCAATCGCCTCGTCCCAAGGCACCAACCAGTTTTCAATCTCCTCTCCTTCCTCCCGAGCTGTCGCGCCTTCCGTCAGCCCCGTCGCCAGATACAAATACATCTTCTCATCGAGAATCCCCGGCGACAAAAAGAAGGCGTGCAGGAATTCAATATTCTTCGCGCGATAACCCGTCTCTTCGATTAACTCGCGCTCCGCCGTCTTTTCCGGCGGTTCCGGCGGCTCCAGCGTTCCCGCCGGCAGCTCAATTAGCGTTTGATTCACAGCCACGCGCCAGTTGCGAATCAAACACACCCGCCCATCATCCAGCACCGGCACAATCACGCACGCCCCAGGATGCCGCACGATCTCGCGAGTTTTCGTCTTGCCGCTTGGAGCAGGAATCGTCTCGCGTACCACGCGAAACTTCGCCGTCGTCAGCAGCGTTTCAGACTTATCTGACATAAACTTCTCAGAGATAAATACAGCTATGCCGCCCGTCGAAACGGAATCCGATCCACCACTTCGCCACAGTTGATCAACTCGCGAATGGCATAATTTTGCTTCCGCTCTTGCCCATAGTAAATCCGGGCGCACACCTCGCCGAGCAGCCCCAGGCTAAAAAACTGAATCGCCGCCATCGTTCCCAAGACACCCAGCAGCGTCAGCGGATTGCCCGTCATATCGGTTCCGGCCGCCAATTTCATGCCCACCGAGGCCATACCGGCGAGTGTCGCGACGGCAAAGCAGGCGAGCCCAAACCTGCCAAACAGCTTCATCGGGCTGGCAAAATAATCAAGCATGTATTTCACCGTGATCAAATCCAGCACCACACGCACCGTTCGCGATAAGCCGTATTTCGTCTGTCCAAAACGCCGCGGATGGTGCCGCGTCAACACTTCGACGCATTTGGCCCCGCGTTGATGAGCCAGAATCGGAATGAACCGGTGCATCTCGCCATACAGTTCCAACTCCTCGGCGATCTCCCTCCGCATCGCCTTCAGGGTGCAGCCCAGGTCGTGAATGGGAAAACCCGTTGCCCACGAAATCAGCCAGTTCGCGATCCTCGACGGAATCTTCCGCGTCAACAGCGTGTCGTGCCGCAGCTTCCGCCAGCCGTGAACCAGGTCATATCCCTCGTCGAGCTTCTGCACCAGCGTGGGAATATCGAGCGGGTCATTTTGCAAGTCGCCATCCAGCGTGACGATAACATCACAGGTCGCTTGTTGAATTCCCGCATGCAACGCTGCGGTTTGCCCATAGTTCCGACGAAAACGCACGACCTTCACACGCTCGTCGCGCGCCGCCAGGTCCTTCAGTCGTTCGCTGCTGCCGTCGGTCGAGCCGTCATCGACAAACACAATCTCCCACGGCCGCCCCATGCTTGGCAAAACCGCCGCCAACTGCTGATACAAGAGCGGGATATTGTCCAGTTCGTTACAAATCGGCACGACGATGGAAATGGACATACGGCGCAACTCCCTGACTCGAAACAGACGGACCGAATCGGCCGGAGTTTACGAGAGCCACGCCAGAGCACAAACGCCAATCGCTCGGCCAATGCTAGCGGTCAGTTGCCGCATTTCTCGCGTTGTTTACGCCAGCTTCGCCGGCTGACCCCAGCCGCCACTGATGACAATTTCCGATAGCGGCTTACGCAACCGGCGATTCAGGTCGCGTTGGGCCACGGAATCGGCCGTGTCAGGCGCAATTGCCGCAGGATAGCCAATCGCAATCGCCGTCAACGTCTCATGGCTGTCCGGAATCTTATACGTCGCACGAATCTTCGCCGGCTCGATGCCAATCATCTGATGCCCCTGCAAGCCGATCGCCGCTGCTTGCAACACCAGATTGCCAGCCGCTAGGCCAATATCATGCTCCGCCGCCTTATTCGGCCGGCCATTCTTCACGAATGACTTGGCCACAACCGTCAACAGCAGCACTCCCGCGTTTTGCGCCCAGCCGCGATTTCCCTCCACGAGGCAATCGACCATCGTGGCAAACGCCGGGGAATCTGCCCGCTCCGCCAAAATAAACGTCCACGGCTGCTCGTTATAGCTCGACGGTGCCCACCGCGCCGCCTCCAAACACGACAGCAGCTTCTCGCGCTCCACCGCCCGCGGTTCATACGCATACGGGCTCCACCGCTCAGCAATCGCCGGCAGCACGGGATGATCGGGCTTAGCATGCTTGGGATGCGACGATTCCATGGTGCTCTCCATTTGCTCTTGCCAATGATCCGAGGCATTCCGCGCATCGTAGCACACGCGACTACTTCGCGCCCTGCTTCCACGCCGCCGCCTCTTCGCCATCCAGACGCAGCGTCAGGCATTTCGCGCTCCCGCCTGCCTTCACAAATTCCGAAAGCGGCGTTTCATACGGAGTGTAGCCGCGCTCGGCCAAATCGCGATGCAGCTTCTGGCAACCGGTGTTCGTAACGACATGCCGGCCCACCACCACCGCGTTGCAGGCAAACGATTGGGCCTCTTCTGCCGCCACGGGAATCAGCGTCTTCACCCGCTCAGCCAGTGCCCGTCGCCCATAATCGTCGAACGCCCCGGGATACCAAATTGCCTCCCCCGCGGCGAGCGGACAGCAGCAGGTATCGAGGTGATAGTAATGCGGATCGATCAACTCCAGCGGCAACACTTCGCACTTGAGTGCTTCCCCCAGCCATTGCTGACTCTTCACATCGCTGCGAATCCGATAGCCAGCAATCAGCGTCTCGCCGCAAAACAGCGCATCACCCACTCCCTCGAAAAACCGCCCTTCGGGCAATCGCTCGACCGCAAAGCCATGCTCCCCCAGCCACGCCGCACACAGCGGCTCTTCTCCCTGCCGCTGCTCGTGCCGAAAGTGCGAAATGATCGCCCGCTGTTGATAAATGAGCCCCGCATTGGCGGTAAACACCAAATCCGGCAACCCCGCCACCGGCTGCAGCAGTGAAATCTCCGCGCCCAGACCCTTCAGAACGGCGACCAAACCATTCCATTGCTGAATCGCAAGCTCCCGATTCGCCCCCCGCTGCCGGCTCATCCACGGATTGATCTCATACTCAATCCCATAATTGTCCGGCGGACACATCAAGATGTGGGGACGAGTGGCTACCATTCCTCTATTTTAGCGAAGCGACTTCACCAGCAAAGCGCCTATTGTTCGGCAATACAATCACGCCGCGCCGAACTCCTCCTACAAACACTCCCATCTCATGCTCTGTGTAAATTTCCGCCAGCCTCACTCTTTCTTCGCTCCCTTTGCTTCTTTCTGTTCAAAAAATCTGCGTCAATCCGTGTTTCATCTGTGGCTTCTGCCTTTCAAATCTCGTGCGGCAACGACGGTCTCTGCCCCACTGTCACCTCCAAAGTCAATTCACGTCCTCCCCTCCACAGCCCCACTTTCACCTTCGTCCCCACTTTGGTCTTTTCCACCAGTCTCCGCAGATCGCTCGGGCTACTTACGTCCACGTCGTTCCACTTCAGCAAAATATCCCCCTTCGAAACTCCTGCCGCTGCCGCTGGAGAATCGGGCATACCAGCTCCGAGAGGGTATCCCGCAATAAAGACACCCGTCGTTTCCGCCATTCCTGCGGCTTTCGCTTTCTCGGCATTCATTTCCTCGAGTTGCACCCCCAGCCAGCCGCGGCCCGCTTTGATGCGCCCATAAATCTCTTGTGCCACATTGCTCGGAATCGCGAAGCTCACCCCCTGATATGCATCGCCCACGATCGCCGTGTTGATGCCAATCACTCGTCCGCTCGAATCGACCAGCGGTCCGCCGCTATTTCCAGGATTCACGGCTGCATCCGTTTGCAAAAAATCCTGATTCGCCGTGCCAGCCAGCCCCGCCCGATGCTTCGCGCTCAAAATGCCCCAAGTAATCGTTCGCTCCAAACCAAACGGGCTCCCCACTGCCCACACAAAGTCCCCCGTCTCGGCTGATTCGCTATCACCAAAAGCCGCCGGCACCAAACCATCCGCGACGATCTTTAGCACCGCCAAATCCGTCGCGTCGTCGCGACCCACCACGGCCGCCTTCAACTTGCGGCCATCGGCCAGCGACACTTGAATGCTGCTCGCGCCTTTAATGACATGATTGTTCGTCAGGATATAGCCGGCCGCGTCCATCACCACGCCCGAGCCCTGCCCCTCCGTGGGAATTCGCATCTGCGCCCGCCTCGTGATCGGCAGCGGACCCCCCATATCAGGTCCAGAAGTGCTGATATGCACCACGCTCGGCCCCACCATCTGCGACACCATCTGCGACGCCCGCGACACTTCCCGAATCGGCGACTCCCCCAGGTGCTGCTGAGCAAAATCGTGCTCCGCGCGCTGCTTCCCGCGCGTCAGCGCATACTGCGTCGTTTCCGCGATGTACGGAACGAAATAGCTGATCGCCAGCAGCACCGCGAGAAACGCCATCAGCCACACCAGCTTCGCCCACGCCAGACGAATGCGGTCATCTTCGCTCGCGCGAGCGCGCACCACCTCGGCCCGATCCAGCGGATGAATCCGCGGCGGTGCCGGCGGCTCCCGAAGTGGCGGCTGCAAATCCGATTCGACTTGCGATGGATCGACCATGAGTCCCATCCCAAAGCTGGCGCACATCTCAAAGCTGGCGAAAGCGCCGCCCATTATAAGCGTCTCCCCGCACACTCCGCCACATTTTTTCACACCTTCTTCCCCTTCCGTGTGAGCGTCTCCAAAGTAGGTGGGAAATTGGTTCCAATGGAATCGCCGGAACAAAAGGGGGGTAAGTTTCAGTGTGCAGCGATCCCAGGGAGGATGGAATCATGACGCGGAAGCATTTGTCGCGGCCGGTGTTGAGTACGGAGCAACAAGCGGAAGCCAATCTCATTTATGAGCGGATTCGCGGGGCGTTTGATGCGGAAGCGCGAC
>JANNTN010000448.1:0-3604 GCA_031394445.1 Anatilimnocola sp. | reverse complement strand
GGAACGTGGTCACGATCGGCTTTTCGCAGAGGCGCATGAAGTCGAGCACGCGGCTGCCCCACTCTTCGGGATAGAGGCCGAATTCGTGCTGGAGGCTGACCACGTCGCAGGGGCCGTCGTTCGCCACTTCCGCCGCCTGGCGATAGGCATTCGGGCGGCTGTTATCAATGATGTGGACGACGCGCGGATCCTCGCTGGGGATCGTGCGTATCTTTTGGATCGCCGCGACCGACGACACGGCTTGGCCCGCCGTGAGGTCCACGGCGTCGGCCGAATCTTTCGTGAACGTGGCCAGGCCGCACTCTTCGGGCGGATAGGTCGAGACAAATAGGGGTCGCACGGAGTCCATTGGTCACCTCCAGTTAATTTTTGCCGGACAAATGCTTCAGGCAGACTGCAATCAGGCTCGCCCAACTGTTCGAGGCGAGCAGATCGTGTGCCGATCATACCGAAAGCTGCTCGCTCACCCATGTTCCAAAATAACTGAAACTGTGTCCGCCATGAGGTTTTGCCAAACTCGTGATTTGCGTGGCTTGTTGATGGTCGGTAACCTCCACCGCAGCGGCGTAGTGTCCCTGTGCGAGCTCTTTGATGCTGAGCTGGATGACGCTATCCTCGGAATCTGCAAAAAGAAACTGTGGCTCTTCAACCGTTCTAAAAGATGAATGCCGTCTTCGCCGTAGAGTGAAGTGATCTTTGCTGCGGGATAGCCGGCGGCCAGCACCGCTTCGACAAAAGCGTCAAATTCGGCTTTGCCATCGAAAAAGCCAATGACCTTCCCCGCGGGCGAGGCGAGTTGTTGGCCGTGATCGGCCGTGGGTGCGACTATCATTTGTTTTGGTCCGAAGTGTTGGAAGGCGAACCGCAGCTGCTCAGCTCGGTTCGCATCGTGTAGAGGTCAATCGACTTCATTTTGTATTTGGCGGTTCACCCGATTCTGGAGCTTGCTCCGTGACCTTGCCGGCAAGCTCCGTGGCCTTGACCTGCACCGCCTCGGCATCTTCTTGCATTTTATCCCGGTCCACTGTCAGGTTGATGTTGACGTTGTTGCTCCCTGCGTCGGGGCGGTGGCTCGACAAGGTAAACCAGCCGCGGTAGAAACCGACCGCGGCCACGCCGACGAGCAGCACCAACAGCAGCGAGATGACGGACCGATTCATAACGGACTCCTTGACTCGCAGTGGCGCGATTACTGTTTGGGGTTGTTTTTCGATTCGCCTTTGGACTTCCCTTGCGGCGCACTCGGCGGCTTGTCGTTGGATCTTCCGGGGGGCGGACCCGTTGATTCAGGCTGTGACTTTCCCTGCGGCTCGGCCCTAGGGCGTTCGGGTCTGGGCTCCGCTTTGGGCGTGCTCGGCTGTGCCTTGGGCCGTTCCGGTCGTGGCTCCGCCTTGGGCGTGCTCGGCTGTGCCTTAGGCCGTTCCGGTCGTGGCTCTGCCTTGCGTGCTTTCGGCTCTGCCGTGGGCCGTTCGGGTCTGGGTTCCGCCTTGGGCGCCATCGGCTCAGCCTTGGGCCGTTCGGGCCTGGGCTCGCGCTTCGTCGCTGTAGGCTCGGGGGGCGACGCGGCTTTGCCACCGGGAGTTCTCGCCTGCGGTGCGACATTGAGATCCGGCTTGAGAACTTCGTGCCGCTGCGGCGGAGCGTCGTCCTTGCCGAACCGTTCGATCCCCTGAGCCGCAATGGGGGTCTTGGGAAGTTTCACTTTGACCGGCTGAGCGTTCCGGACGGTCGCGCTTGCTGACGGATCAGCCACTGCGGCCTCCAGCTTTTGGCGCTCTTCGCGGGCGCTGCGGACGTCTTGCCCCCGCTGTCCGAATTGCTGGCGCTCCAGCTTGGCCACGGGCTGAAATCGAATGGGCGTTTCCTGGCTCTTGGCCAGTTCGTCGAGCGAAGCGGCCACTGAGAAGGTCTTGTCGATGTTCGCAGCATCGCGCGTGCTGCGGTCCAGTTGGGCCGCCCATGTGCGTGGCGGCCGCGCCTCTTCATGGTCGCGCCGGTGGGCGAAATCCGCTGCCACGCCGCGATCCCACTCGCGGTCGTTGCGGTGATGCCAGCGCTGGTGAGCGTAAAACGGATCGTAGCCTAAACGTCCCGAAGAGAACGAAAACCACGGGGAAAACCCAAGGGACGTGTAGTTGGAACCGTAGTAATCGCCGAAGTAGTAGTGGCCGTAGCTCGGCCGCAAGAAGAGATGGCTGGCGAACACGGCCGGGTTGATCGCCGTCACGGGCGAGTACGAGAAGCCGCGCCGCGAATAGACGCTCGCATTGAAATAGACCGGCGCGAACAGCACGCCGCGGCGGGCGACCGAGTGATCGTAGTAGCCATCGACGAAGACATAGCCGCGCGGGGACCAAACGTAATGGGCCGGAATCCAAACCCAGTTCGGCTGTGCCGTCGCCCAGTAGCCGGGCCGCCAGGCATAACGATTCTGCTGCCAGACCCAACAACCTGGCAGCCAGGTGTGGTCGGCTGACGGGGCGTTGATATTAGGACCAGCTTCCACGGTCTGGGGCGGTTCGGGCAGGTAGTCAATCTCGCTCGCCTTCGCATCGGCCCAGTATCCGGAAGTCCATTGCGAGCCTCGTCCCGATTGGCCCCAATAACCGGGCACCCACTGGCGACCCGGCGGCAGAGCGCGCCAGATGCCGCTAACCCACAGGAAATCGGTCCGTTCGTCATCCCAGGCCCAGTAGCCGGGAATCCAGTCCACATTGGCCCCGTCCGGTTTCTGCTCCGGCGGCAGCTCTTCGATCGCGTCCGGAGCAGCCTTCGGGACCACGACGCCCGGCTCGGGATCGAACGCGATGGTCTCGGCAAACGCTTCATGCACGGGCCCCCGCGTCAGCACTTCCACCCCCTCCGTGGCCTCTGTCCGGCCCCGCGGTGCGCCGCGTTCTTGTCCCCAAGCCACAGCCGTGCCCAGCAGGGCGGCGACCAGGCAATACACGTAAACCTGCATGAGCATTGTCCTTTGGAAATGGTGATTCATTCGATGGTTAGGATCCGGCCGCACTCGCAAAAGTGGTCTGGATCCCGTGGACAGTTCCCTTAAATAAGCCAGACAAGCTCACAGCATCAGTTCCCGCGTGAACTCGTCCAGTTCCTTCTCCGCCTGTTCCTTGGCATAGCCGTACCGTTGCTGAACGAGGCCCACGAGTTGGTCTCGCTTCCCCGCGATCGTGGTCAAATCGTCATCGGTCAACTTGCCCCACTTCTCTTTGACCTTGCCAGTCATTTGCTTCCAGTTGCCTTGAATTTGATCCCAGTTCATTGCCATGACTCCTCGAGAGAACAATTGATTTCGGACCATCCAACGAGCGCAACATACGTTCGCCAGAAGACGCAAAATTACGGTGTCGAGGAGGGCGGATTGTCGCCGGTTTTCTTAACTTCTCTCTCGGTCGTGATCGTCGTTGTTCCGCCAGGTGTGGTGATCTTCGTCTCCTGCTTGGTCGAGGCCGTTTTTTCCGTACACCCGACTAGGCCGAGCGACATAAGGCTAACAATCAGGGTTGCTACAAGCATGCGTTTCATCTGCGAGACCTTTTCATAAGAGTTAGCGGTTTCGTGCGCCGGCCTCCACATAAAGCCGGCCCTGGAC
>JANNTN010000438.1:0-1066 GCA_031394445.1 Anatilimnocola sp. | reverse complement strand
GGGGTGCTGATATCCATATTCAAATGTCCTGCGAACTCTTCGTCGTGGTTAGTCTATGGCAGTGGGAGGTGCAAGCGAGGGAGGGTTTGTAATCGTGATCAATCTATCAGCCAGGCAGGTACCTCTTTGATTGCTTGCATGACCTCCTCATCCGAAGGAGCACCGTCAAAAACTTCACGGAACATTATCACAACGGCAGTATCAGCTAATTTGCTCCACGAGTCAGCAGCCTCATTCAAACGGGCGTGGACGTGCTCGTGGTCGATTCGGCTCACGGGCATTCGAAGAATGTGGTCGAGACGGTTCGCGAGTTGAAGAAGCGTTGGGATATCGACGTCGTCGCGGGCAATGTGGCAACCGGCGATGGCGCAAAAGCCTTGATTGCCGCCGGCGCCGATGCCGTGAAAGTCGGAATTGGTCCCGGGTCGATTTGTACGACCCGCGTGATCAGCGGCGTGGGCGTGCCGCAGGTCACGGCGATTTATGAAGCCGCCCAAGCCGCGAAAGCGACAGGCACGCCGATCATTGCCGACGGCGGCATTCGTTTTTCGGGAGATATAACCAAGGCACTCGCCGCCGGCGCACATTGCGTGATGATCGGTGGACTGTTTGCCGGCCTGGCCGAAAGTCCGGGCAAGACAATTTTATACCAAGGCCGCACATTCAAAGCTTATCGCGGAATGGGCAGCCTCGGTGCGATGGTCAAAGGATCGAGCGAACGATATCGCCAAGCCGGCGACAACGGGGGAACCGGTAAGCTGGTCCCAGAAGGAATCGAAGGCCGCGTCCCCTTCAAGGGACCGCTCTCCGATTTCGTCTATCAGCTTGTCGGAGGGTTGCGTGCCGGCATGGGGTATTGTGGAACGAAAACGATCGACGAATTGCGTACGGATACGCGGTTCATACAAATCTCAGCCGCCAGTGTGCGGGAGAGCCACCCCCATGACATTGCCATTACGCAGGAAGCACCGAACTACAGCCCCGAATACCACGACGGTAAAGGCGGCGACTAGCGTAGAGTGGGCTGTGCCCACCAGCGGGAGGGCGCGGCTCCTGCCGAGCCTGG
>JANNTN010000426.1:0-6614 GCA_031394445.1 Anatilimnocola sp. | reverse complement strand
GTGTGGCGTTCGAACTGTTCTTCGAGACGTTGCAATTCGGCCTGCTGCGCGGCCATTCGGGCCCGCGCTTGCTCGGTTTTCATCTGCCGGGCACCCTGCGTGAGCATCCGCACCGCCGCCTGATGCTCTCGAACGCTGGCGTCGGCCTTGTTGGCCAGCGACGAATCTTCTTCGAACAACTCGCGGGAAACCGACGTGCCCAGCGATCGCGACCGCTGCACTTTGCCTTGGCGAAAAGCCAACTCGGCCTGCGCCTGAAGCAGCTTCGCCTGGCCTTGATCGACTTCCTCTTGATAGGACTGTTCCATTTCCGCCAACTCGGCCTGTCGCATGACCAACGTGGCGCGGGCCGTATCCACCTCGGCCTTGATGATGCCACGCCGCAAAATTGCGATCGGTTGCCCGGCCTTCACGGCGTCCCCGTCGTTAATCAGATACTCTTCAACGCGGCCAGCCGCGGCGCTGCCAACCAGGCTGCGGCGAATCGGCTTCACCGTGCCCACGAACGTGCGCGGTTCCGAGACGACATCGGCCCGGGCCGCCGTCACAAGCACTTTTGGCGCGGGCTGCCCCCCCGCCTTGCCCTTCGGCTGCTGAGCATCCGCCGCCGCGACCATCGCAGCAAACGCAACACCGACATAAAGAATGAATCGCATACAAATCACTTCTTCAAGTTGATTACCTTAAATATTGCACTTCCCTCTGATCTCTGTCCCTAGCTCGCTTCACGCTGAGCCGTCGCAGGTGCCAGATTGGTTTGCACCACATTCAACAACTTTTTGAGTTGAGCCAATTGCGTGGCCGTCATACCTCGCGTCGCGCGACCGCGAACCCGCTTGGCCGCGGCGACAATCTTGTTCCACGCGGGCTTCGCCGCGGGCGTGGCTTCGACGAACTTGCGGCGGCGGTCGGTCGCGTCGCCACTGCGGCGAATCCAGCCGTCCCGCTCCATGCGATCGAGAATTCCCACCAGCGTCGGCGGCTCGATCCGCATCCGCTCCGCCAGATCGGTTTGCGACAGCCGCACTTCGAGCGCGAGGCAGCCGAGCACTTGGGCCTGGCGAAAGGTCATGCCCTGCGGGGCCAGTTCCTCGTTGAATGCCCGCTGGAGAACATTCGAGGCCTGGCAGACCCAGTAGCCGACACTATTTTCGAAATCGTATTCCAGCATCTTCCTAAACCGCCTTGTGTGCTAATCGTTAGCAGGCTAATTATTAGCCTCCAAGGTAGTTTGGGAAAGCTGGCGAAGCAATAGGTCGGCAGTCCGCTAGCCGTAGCTGCCGCTGTACGGCGGAGCGCGTACCGGATACTTTTTTCTGATCCCTGCCTCCTGACTCCTGACCCCTGTCTTCCCCGTGGCTAAAAACCTCTACGACTATCCCCGCTACTACGACCTGGTCTTCGGCTCCGACTGGAAGGCGGAGTTCGATTTTCTCCGGCGAGCGTTTGGCAAGTTCGCCACTGGAAAGGTTCGCCGGGTTTTTGAGCCGGCCTGCGGAACCGGCCGGCTGCTGTTTCGGCTGGCGATGGCCGGTTACGACACCAGCGGCCTCGACCTGAACCCCCGGGCCGTCGATTACTGCAACAAACGCCTGGCTCGCCGCAATAAAAAGCCATCCGTGTTCGTCGGCGACATGGCCGCTTTTTCGTTGCCGAAGCCGGTCGATGCGGCCTTCAACACGATCAATAGCTTTCGCCACCTGCTTAGCGAAGATCTGGCCGAGCGGCATCTCCGCTGCATGGCCAACTCGCTACGTCGCGGCGGCATTTACATTTTGGGGCTGCATCTAACGCCGACCGCCGGCACCGCGATCACCGAAGAGAGCTGGAGCG
Source organism: Anatilimnocola sp. (assembly GCA_031394445.1). GTDB lineage: Bacteria > Planctomycetota > Planctomycetia > Pirellulales > Pirellulaceae > CAYLLN01. Next base: position 4,781 of record JANNTN010000426.1, on the reverse strand, counting down.
CGCGGCGCGGCCATCTGGGAATCAACACGCATCTGGCGACGCACGACTTGAACCTGAAGAATCGCACCGAAGCCTGCACGATGAAGATGGACGTCTATACGCCCACGCAGATGTTTCAGATTGTCGATGAGCTCGTGTTTCGCACGTACACCTGGCGGCAATTACAAAAACTCTTGGCAACTATTCCCGAGTTAGAGCTGGTGTCGATTTTCGATTTCACTTATCAGATCGACGAATCGATCGAGATTCATCCCGAAACGCAAGACATCGTTTTGATCCTGCGGCGAAAATGAAAATCCCGCTGCTGGTTCAATCAGCCAGCGGTCACGCGCGTCTTCGGTGCCATCGCCAGCGTCGCGAACGACAGGATCAATCCCGCCGCCAGCGCAACCGCGCCGAGCTTGATTCGCGACAGATTGCTGTCCGCCAGCCGCTTGTATCTCGACCACGGCGGCTCTTCCTGCTCGCCCAGGCCATGTTCGGCGTTCTCGTGCCATTCTTCGAACGCCTGCAGCGGCGTCAGAGCATCGATCCGCGCCATCTCCGCGCTCACGACAGCCGGCGTGTAATCCTGCGTCAACCTAAAGCCCATGATCTGCCCGTATTGCAGTCCGTGGATCGCCAAAAAAAACACGCCTACCGCCGCCAACACGAGCCCCGCAGCAAAAATCATCCCATGTACCGGGCTCCAACCTGATTTGACCCTTCCCGGTGCGGCCGCCGGCGCGATTTCCAACTCCCTCAATCCCCGCAGCGTTGGCACCGCCAGCGACTTGCCACATCCACAACCAACCTGGCCACCTGCCTGGGCAGGCGAGACGGCCAGTTTTTGGCCGCAAGAGCAAGGCAAAAGAAATTGCTGAGACATGCGGCTAACTACGACGGTTCAAGGAGCAAAGTTCAAGGTTTGGGGGCATTTCAGCGCCTTAATAACAAGTTCGAGGTTCTATCCCGGTGCCGCCGACCCCCGGTTGGCCCACCACGGCAGGCTGATTCCGCCATCCACAAGCAGCGCCGCCCCGGTGATGTACGTGTTTTTCGGATTGCACAGAAACAGAACACCCTCCGCCATCTCTTCCGCAGTGCCCAGCCGGCCCAGCGGAATCTTGGCCCCCGCCGTGTCCAGCGTTTCTCGACTGGCAAATTTCAATTCGCCCGGCGTGTCTGTCCAGCCCGGCTGAATCAAATTGATGCGAATCTTGTGTTCGGCCACCTCAATCGCGGCCGTTTTGGCCATGTGTTCGATCGCCGCCTTCGACATGTTATAAGCCATCGCCCGCGGCGCGGGGATAAAAGCGTGTGGCGAGCTGACCAGACAAATCGCCCCTCCCTGCCCCTGTTTGATCATCTGCTGAGTCGCCGCCCGCATCAGGTAAAACGCCCCCCACATGGTCACATCCACCGTCCGGCGGAATCCCGCCATATCAGCCAGATAAAACAACTCGCGATCACTATAAGCAGCGTTGCTAACAGCGATGTCCAGCCGGCCAAATTCCGCCGCCGCCCGAGCCACCATTCCCTCGACAGCCGCCTGGTCCGCCACGTCGGCCTGCACGGGAATCGCGTCCGATCCCGCCTCCTTTATCAAATCAACAACCTCTTGCGCCTGCTCAAGATGCGACCGATAATTCACCACCACCTTGGCCCCAGCTCGTCCAAACGCCAGCGCACATTCACGGCCAATCCCCAAGCTCGCGCCGGTCACAATTACTACCGAATTCTTAAAATCCATGTTTGACATAGCCATTGCCTTGGTATCAGTCGCGTTTCGCGTGTCGCGTATGCTAGCGGCACTGCGCTAGCCTCTCAAGGAGCGCGCGAATGCCGGCCCACCGATTCTCGCCGCAACCGCGATGCACCTAAGAAACGAATTTTGATCCGACGAGCAGCCACCGCCAACACCCCAGCACTTGGCAAATTTCTTGACAGGAACCCTGGACCGGCCCGCGCTCGTAGTTAGAATTGGGCTGATCGTTAAGGCTGCGGCAGTTTCCCTCCCACCACAATAAAGACGCGGACTGCACGCTGGGGCTTTGCGATAACGGCTCGTTTTGTTTGCCGCCTAGCGCGACGACCAACGAGCTTCTATAGATGCCTCGACGCTGGATCGGCGAGGTTTGTTTCCCACCGCAACGATGCTCCCCGGAACAAGAGAGTGCGGAACAAGAGAGTGGCAGAGCGCGTCAATGGCTTGGCGTGCTGCGAAGGAATTGATTCGCATCTGACCATGAAGGTTGGGTAAGATGCACTAGTGACTTGCTCCCCGGATTAGTTTCCGTAAACGTAATTTCTTTCCATTTAATCAGTTACAGCCCGCGCGCAGCGCGAGCGGTGTTAGATTTGACGCGGAGTGTCTCGTGTCACCGTGGATGGAAATATAAGAGGGCGGTCGAAAGCTTGCTAAATAATTCAGCGATGCTCACCGCCAACACCCACTACCCCATTTCCATCATCGGTTGTCCCGCCTCCCACCTTTCGAAATCCCCTGCGAAATTCTGACTAGGAGTTTGGCCCTTGTACGATTCCCTGCTGGAAGAGTTTGACGAAGATGCCGTACGCGCGCCAGAAGAAGAAGACGGCTTTGTCGTGCAGGCGGTCGTCGAAATTGACTTGGCCGACGACGACGCCGAGATCGAAGTTGTCGATACGGCGGCCGATGTCGATGTCCCGCTCAAGCTCGACGAAGAAGAGTTGCTCAGCCTGAGCGACGATAACGAATCGTGGTCGGATGATCCGGTCCGCATGTACCTCACCCAGATGGGCGAAATCCCGCTCCTCACCCGGCAGCAGGAAATCTATCTGGCCAAAAAGATCGAGCTCACCCGCCGCCGCTTTCGCACCAAGCTGCTGGAATGCGACTATGTCATCCAGCAAGCCTACAAGGTGCTCAAGCGCGTTCACGACGGTGAGCTCCCCTTCGATCGCACCGTGCAAGTCTCGGTGACCGATCGTCTGGAAAAAGACCAGATCCTCGGGCGCTTGCCGCACAACCTGCGCACGCTCGACATCCTGCTCAAGCGCAATCGCCGCGACTACATCGTCGCGCTCAGCCGCAAGGCCAGCAAGAACAAGCGCCAAGCCGCCTGGACGCGTCTCTCCCGCCGCCGCCGCCGTTCGGTGCGACTGGTCGAAGAGCTCGGCTTGCGTACGCAGCGCATCGAGCAGATGATCCGCACGCTGGAAGATTTCCAGCGCCGCATCGAAGAGCTGCGAGCCAAGATCGACGCCCACAAGCGCGACAAAGGCCCAGCCAGCGAGCGTAAGCCGTGGATCAGCGAGTATCGCGCGATTCTGGTTGCCACGCAGGAAACGCCCAAGAGCTTGAAGAATCGCGTGCAGATGCTCAAGGTCGTCTATTCCGAATACCAGCAAGCCAAGCGCGAGCTGTCGGAAGGCAACTTGCGGCTTGTCGTGTCGATCGCCAAGAAGTATCGCAATCGCGGCTTGTCGTTCCTCGACTTGATTCAGGAAGGCAACGCCGGCCTGATGCGTGCGGTCGATAAGTTCGAATATCGCCGCGGCTTCAAGTTCTGCACCTACGCCACGTGGTGGATTCGCCAGGCGATCACCCGGGCCGTCGCCGATCAAAGCCGCACGATCCGCATTCCGGTTCACATGGTCGAAACCATGAGCCGCGTGCGAAATGTCTCGCGCCAGTTGCTCCAAGAGCTCGGCCGCGAGCCAACACTCGAAGAGACGGCCCACAAAGCCCGCACGACGGTCGATGAAGCCCGTCGCGTGCTCGCCATGAGCCGCTATCCGATCAGCCTCGACCGGCCGGTCGGCAACAGCGAAGACAGCCACTTTGGCGATCTGCTCCCCGACGGCACGGCTGAAAGCCCCGCCACCGGTGCCTCGCAGGAAATGCTGCGAACGCGGATCAATAAAGTGCTGAAGACCTTGAGCTACCGCGAGCGCGAGATCATCAAGCTGCGGTATGGCCTGGGCGACGGCTACAGCTACACGCTGGAAGAAGTCGGCCACATCTTCAAGGTCACCCGCGAACGTATTCGCCAGATCGAAGCCAAAGCCGTCCGCAAGCTGCAGCAACCCAGCCGCAGCCAGGATCTGGTGGGCTTCTTGGATTAAACGACGAATCGATCCGTTTGAGTTGAGGAATGGGCTCGTCGAAGTGCGAGCCCATTGCCATTTCTTGGCGGCGATTGAATTCTCTCGCTTCAATTGCGTAGGACTCCGGCTTCTCGCGCGAGCATTCCCAAGGGAGGCCGCATTACTTGGATTTCTCCGCTGCGCCTCGACGCAAACCGCGTCGGCACAATCGGCAAAGTTTTCCTCATCCGCACAATCGGATTTGTCGATGCTGATCGATGACGCTGCGCTCGACGCTCGCTCAACCATCTGCAAACCGCTGTCATCGCCATGCCCATGATGCCCGATATGCTTCGCAAAGCAGCCGTTCTGCTCACGTCGCTCCCCGAGGAAGATGCCGTTCCGCTGCTCGCCAAGCTCACGCCCAAGCAGGTGGAAAGCGTCTCGATCGAGATCGCCCGGCTGCGGGGGCTGTCGCTCAAAGAGCAAGACGACGTGATCAACGAATTCGCCGACGCCAACCCGGCCGCCTTCGGCATCACCGGCGGCGGTCTCGATCGGGCCAAGTCGCTGGTGGAGAAGGCCCTGGGGGATAAGTCGGCTGGTACGATTGAGAACCTGCGGAACTCGATTGAATCTCGTCCCTTCTCGTTTCTCAAGAAGATCGATCCGCAGAACATTCTCACGTTCGTGAGCGATGAGCACCCGCAAACGATCGCCTTGATTCTCTC
>JANNTN010000395.1:0-2295 GCA_031394445.1 Anatilimnocola sp. | reverse complement strand
CTCGGCTTGCTCGGGGCTCATGTAGAGCGGCGTTCCGACCAACTGCGTCAGGGCCGTATAGACCGTGCGCTCGGTGAGCTGCTGGCCCACCGCCTTAGCAACGCCGAAGTCGATTACTTTCACGACCGGCCGGCCGTCGTTGGTGGTAACCATCACGTTCGACGGCTTGAGATCGCGATGGATGATTCCTTTTTGATGGGCATGCTGCACGGCCTGGCAAACATCGACGAAGAGCTCCAGCCGCTGCCTCGGGCTAAGCCGAACCTTGTCGCAGTACTCCGTGATCGGCATCCCACGGACGAGTTCCATTACGAAGTACGGGCGACCGGCATCGGTCGTGCCGGCATCCAGCACCCTGGCAATGTTCGGATGGTCCATCATCGCGAGGGCTTGCCGTTCCGCCTCGAACCGCGCGATCACCTGCTTGGTGTCCATGCCTGGCTTGATGATCTTCAGCGCGACTCGGCGGCGGACTGGCTCGGTCTGTTCGGCGATATAGACGACCCCCATTCCCCCTTCGCCAACCTGCTCCAGCAGCTTGTAGCGGCCGATTTGTGTGCCGGGGCGTTCGGATGGAGGCGGGGCGATCGTGGCGTCCAGTGAGGAGTCGGGGGTTTCGTGAAAAGAGCCGAGCACTTGCTGCGACCGGAGCAACTTGTTGACATCGGCGCGGAGTTGCTCATCTCCAACGCAGGCTTTATCGAGAAATGCCGGCCACTCGTGTGGCGGGTGTTTTTCAATCGCCGCAAGGAAGATTGACTTGGCTGTTTGCCTCTGGCTGATCATGGCAGTGTTGCTCCGACGACAAATGCGTCTATAGAACAATGCAGGAATTGGAGGCCGTTTTTCTCACCGACCGCAAAAGAATTCTTGGAATTCCATCGAAAGCTACTCGGAACCGGCCGTTTCCAAGAGCTCGCTATGCAACCAGACCCTGGCGTAATTCCAATGCCGGTAAGCGGTTGCGGTCGAAATGCCGAGGGCTTTTGCGGCTTGCTCGATGGTCAGCCCGGCAAAATAACGAAGCTTCACGATACCGGCGGCTGAGGAATCGACCCGACCAAGCTTTTCGAGGGCCTCGTCAACTGCCAAGAGCTGTTCGGGTGTCGAATGGACGGCCACGTCGATTGCGTCGATGTCCAGTCGTTCCAGGCTACCACCTCGGCGTTGAGTGGCCTTGCTGAGGGCGTGATCAACCAAAATCCGTCGCATTGCCTCGGCAGCGGCCGAAAAGAAGTGGCCCCGCGAATCCCAGCGCTGTGCCTTTTCCACATCCACCAATCGAATGTAGGCGTCATGCACGAGCGCCGTCGCACTGAGCGTCTGCCCCGGCTTCTCGTGGGCCAGCTTTGCGGCTGCCAGCTTCCGCAACTCGTCATAGACCAGCGGAAGGAGCTGCTCTGCGGCTGCAGGATCACCCTGTTCAATCTGCGACAAGATGCGGGTAACGTCGGACATTGAATGGCCAACCGACAAAGGAGCGAGCGACCGATTAGTCGTGCATTACGCTACCTACCGAAGGGGCAAATGTCGAGCATCGGCTACCATCGAGGCCGTCAGGACCGCGTCGCAGAAAACGTTCCTTTGATACGCCGACCTTCAAGCCATTTGGCTGGCCATCGCCCAATCGGGAGCGATTCCCAGGAAAGGTATGAGTTCTCAGCACGGAAATCGTGCGTCATGAATCGTATGGGAATCTCGGACGAGCCAGGCGGCACCCGGCACAAATGGGTCGATTGATGACGCGTCCGAGAAACCTTGCCCAAACGACGAGTTCTCGGGAACAAACCGCGGTCGTTGCCGTGCGAGACGGTGCCCGCGAAAGAAATGGCGGCGGAAAGCGTGGACCGCTCCCGCCGCCGGCATTTGCATGGGTTCGCAGTGTCGGTCGCCTTGCGGTCAAGGCTTCTCCGGCAGCGGGGTGGCGTCGTAAATCAGGACGGTGCCGTTGGGTCCGCCGGCGGCGAGGCGGTGGCCGTCGTGGCTGAAAGCGATGCCTCCGCTTCCGGCGAGTGTGAGAAGTTCCTGGGCGGTTTCCGTATCCCACACCTTGATTGTCGCGTCGGAAGACACGGTGGCCAGGCGATTGTTGGTTGGGCTGAAGGCCAGGTGATTGACCGCTCCACTGTGTCCCTTCAGTGCCAGAAGTTCCTGACCTGTCTGGGCATCCCACAACTTGACCACCGTCGGGTCAACCGAAGTGGTGGCAAGGCGTTTGCCATCGCGGCTGAATGCCCTCGGACCGGTTGCGCCTGTGATCGTGAGGACTTCATCGCCCGTCTGGGCATCCCACAG
>JANNTN010000384.1:0-13229 GCA_031394445.1 Anatilimnocola sp. | reverse complement strand
GTTGAAGTCTTCAACACCTTCCGCCAGGCCGAACGTGCCGGCCTCGTGGTTCAGGGCGAATTGCGTCAACTCATCCGGCTTCTCGAACAGGAAGTGCGGCTGGGTTACTGGCCGTACACCGCCGCCCCCGGCTTTCGCGCCCAAGCCATCCGCCACGGCGACTGGAAGCTCGTCGTCACCACCGCCAACGACAAAAAACAACAAACCGCAGAGCTCGAACTCTTCAACCTCGCCACCGACCCCAGCGAACAACACAACCTCGCCACCGAAAAACCCGACATCCTCTCACAAATGCAAAACCGCCTCACCCAAATCGCCAGCCGCGACAAAGATTCCCTCGCCAACGACTAAAGACCTCTCAACAACCCGGCCAGCGGCAGACGTCAGTCTCCCGATGATTCAACGATCGAACCGTTGATCTAACGTGCACGTGCGTTTGAACTCGTATTCAAATCGCGTCGTGGCAGCCATCTTTCATTGTCTGGCAAACCATTTGCCAATTTGCCCGCCGTCAATCGCTACCACCGGCATATTCCGACCACAAAATTCCGTGCGTTTCCATTTGCCACACGTGCGGACAACCTGAGCTATGTTTCCCCAGGGTGATCGAGCGCCGCGCGCTAGCGTGCGAATTCGGTCGCCCCGCATCAGCACATCACGGGGATCTGTTTCCGCATGTCCGGCTCCGCTTCCAGCCTGTTGCACGCTCGCCTTGAGGGGCAGTGGTCGCTTGTCGCCCAAGACAAGGACGATCTCATTCCTCTTCGCGCGTTTCCGTGCCAGATCGGACGGCATCCCGGCGTTCCGTTTCGCGTCAATCATCCGACGGTCTCGCTGGTTCATGCCGAATTGCGGCGCAGCGGCGATTGCTTGGAACTCGTGGACCTCAGCAGCCGCAACGGCACGTTCGTCAACGGCAAACGTGTCTTGGGCACTTTGGCCGTCCGGGCCGACGACCTGCTGCAGTTCGGTGCCACGGTGTTCCGCCTGCAAAATCAACATCAATCCCACAGCCAGCCCTCGCTCAACGCCACCTGCCAGGGAGAGGACATCGGCGATTTGGCCCTGGCGCTCGCTCAGTTCGAAAAACTCGTCAGCGACGCCTCCGTCGTTCCCGTCTATCAGCCCATCGTGAAGGCCGACTCGGGTGAGATCATTGCCTACGAGGCGCTCGCCCGCAGCCGCTTGTTCGGCCTCGACAAGCCCGCCCAAATGTTTCAGGCCGCCGGCTATTTCCAAATGGAAGCCGAGCTCAGCCGCATGCTCCGTCGCGAGGAGCTGGTCGCCACCTGCGAATCCGATCTGCCGCACCTGTTTCTCAATACCCATCCCGCCGAGCTGGCCGACTTCAAGCAGCTCGTTTTCTCCCTTCGCGAGATTCGCGGAACCCGCAAGACGCAGCCGCTAACGCTCGAAGTGCATGAAGCGGCCGCCGCCGACCTGGCAACGATGAAGATGCTCCGCCTAGTGCTCGACGATTTGAACATGGGCCTCGCCTACGACGACTTCGGCGCGGGCCAAGCCCGGCTGAACGAACTCGTTGAAGCCCGCCCGGATTACGTGAAATTCGACCGCAAGCTCATCATGAGCCTCGACAAAGCCGACGCCAGCCGGCTGCAACTGATCGAATCGTTGGTGACCATGTGCCGGCGGCTCGGTATCATCACGCTCGCCGAAGGGGTCGAAACCGCCGGCGAAGCAGATACCTGCCGCCAGATTGGCTTCGAGCTGATGCAAGGCTATTTTTACGGCCGCCCCAACGAACTACCCAAGTCCACCTCACTCCCCATCCCCCGCTAAAACATCTCCTGCCCCCCGCGACTTCTCTGCATTCTGAATTCAGCATTCTGAATTCTCTGCGTCACCACCCCATCACCATATTGGACTCGATCACCTTCCGCGCGTGGTCCAGGTCCGTTCCCGTTTCGTGCATATAGATGCGGATGGCGTGGACCTTATCCCCCGCAGCTTTCGCCAGGCAATCGCGGGCGGTCGAACAGACATCCACGCGCGTGTTTGTCAGTCCCAAAGCCCCTTTGCTGATGACCCAGGTATCGCGGGGCCGTTTTGTCATCCGAATGACTTTGTCGGTCGGGTAAGCTTCGTGAACGACAACGCCGGCAGCCGACTCGTCGGCGGCCCAAGTGATGATGATATGTGCGTCGGTCTCAACCTCGAACAGCGGCATCGGAGGACTCCTTTTAAAAGCGTTTGCCAAGCACCGCCAGCATTCGCGGCCAGCGCTACCAGCCGCTACGCCAATTGTACCACGCTGGCGGCAAACACAATGCACCCCAGGTGCCCTCCAGCTTCCTAAGTGGACCCGTGGAATGTGCTAGGTTGCATATCAACCCGAAGCGTAAGCGAGGGACTGCGATTTCCCCTCGCTTACGCTTCGGGTTAGTGTAAATCGCAAAGCGTTTCGACTTAGTCACATGCCCAAACTTTCATCCCTTTTGTTTCTCCATTTTCCGCCTGCTATGCTGTTGCCATCCAACCAGAGGTTCGCCACATGCCACGACTCACCACCGCATCATTCTTCACGCTCGGCCTGTTGCTGATCGTCAGCACCGCCCACGGCCAGAATCAGGATGCCTTCTACAAACTCGGCCCCGATTCACTCGAGATGGAGGGCGTGCCCCAAGGCAAGCTCGTGGGCCCCAGTGTGCTGCCCAGCCAGGCCTACCCCGGCACGCAGCACACCTACTGGGTCTATGTTCCCGCGCAATACGATCCGCAAAAGCCCGCTCACCTGATGATCTTTCAAGACGGCCAAGCCTTCATTGACATGAACGGTTCCGTTCGTGCTCCGAACGTCCTCAATAACCTGATCTATCGCCGCGAGTTGCCCGTGATGCTCGCCGTCTTCATCAATCCCGGCCGAACGCCCGAACAGCCCGAACCGACGCCGCGCAACTGGGGCGACCGCGATACCAATCGCCCCACCGAATACAACACGCTCGACGACCGCTACGCACGCGTCATCTGCGACGAGTTCCTGCCGGTGCTCCACAAGGAATACAACATCTCCAAAAATCCCGACCACCACGGCATCGGCGGCGCGAGTTCTGGTGCCATCGCCGCCTACACCGTCGCCTGGCAGCGGCCCAATCATTTTCGCAAAGTCCTCAGCATCGTCGGCAGCTTCACCAACCTCCGCGGCGGCCACGTCTATCCCGAAATCGTTCGCTCCAGCGAGAAAAAGCCCCTCCGCGTCTTCTTTCAAGACGGCCGCAACGACAATCGCGGCGTTGGTCGTGGCGGCCAATACAACGCCGAGCGCGACTGGTTCCTGCAAAACGTCCGCCTCGTCGAAGCCATGACCGAAAAAGGCTACGACATCAACTATTCCTGGGGCATCGGCTTGCACGGGCAAAAACAAGGCGGCACCATCCTGCCCGAAATGCTCCGCTGGCTCTGGCGCGACCACGCCGTCTCCACCAACCCCAATGACAAGATCGAACGTTCCTTCAACGGCACGCCCGAAACAAAATAAAACCCTCGTAGGTTATGCTTCAGCATAACGACCCTCCAAATCGTCATGCTAAAGCCTAACCTCCCTTCCCCCCGCGCCTCCGCGCCTCCGCGTGAGCCTTCTCTCGCCCACCTCGGCTTTGGCGTCGGCCTCCGCAGCGTCCACTTCTCGCACATCCTCCAGCACTGGCCCGCCGTCGATTGGTTCGAGATTATTTCCGAGAATTTCATCGACTCCGCCGGCCGCCCGCGCTACGTGTTGGAACAAATCGCCGAGCGCTACCCAATCGTCATGCACGGCGTCTCGCTCTCCATCGGCAGCACTGACCCGCTCGACTTCGCTTACCTCGCGAAGCTGAAAAAACTCTCCCGCGAAGTCAACGCCCGCTGGATTTCCGACCATCTCTGCTGGACCGGCGTCGCCAGCCGCACCTCGCACGACTTGCTTCCCCTCCCGCTCACCGAAGAAGCCCTCGCCCACGTCGCCGCCCGCGTCCGAACCGTGCAGGATTTCCTTGAGCGCCCGCTCGTCCTCGAAAACCCCAGCAGCTACGTCACCTTCGCCGCCGACACCATGCCCGAATGGGAGTTTCTCTCACGCCTCGCCACCGACACCGGCTGTCAGCTCCTCCTCGACGTGAACAACGTCTATGTCAGCAGCCGTAACCATGATTTCGATCCTCACGAATACCTGCGTTCGATTCCGCACGACCGCGTAAGACAGTTTCACCTCGCCGGCCACACCGATCTCGGCACCCATTGCATCGACACGCACGACGGCCGCGTCGTCGATCGCGTTTGGGAGCTTTACCGCGAAGCCGTCGCCCTCACCGGCGGCGCATCCTGTCTACTTGAATGGGACGCCCACATCCCCTCCTTCGACGAAGTCCACTCCGAGGTTTTAAGGGCGAAAGAGGTAGCTGCGGGTGCCGTTTCAGGCTCTCCCACGCACTCAGTACTTAGTACTCAGTACTCAGTACCCGGTACTTCTTCGCAAAGCTCTAACAGTCCTGACGACTCCGCTCCTATTCCGCATTCTGCACTCCGCACTCCGCATTCTGCCCTCCCCCACCCCGCCCACCTCACCCTCGCGGAGGCGGAATGATGGACAACCTCACCCACCTCCAAAACTGGCTCCTCAACTCCATCATCGCGCCCTCCACCGCGCAGCACATCAACGACCACATTCTGCCGAGCGAAAACCAATCCTCAGCCGACCGCCTCGCCGTCTATCAACACGCCTACCTCGCCCGCCTCCTTGAAGTCCTCCAAAGTCTCTTCCCTTGCACCCGCTTCGCCGTCGGGGACGAACTCTTCAACCAGTTCGCAGCCGGCTACATCCAAACTCACCCGCCCCACAGCTACACCCTCGCCCACCTCGCCGACAAATTCGCCGACTACCTCGACGCCACCCGCCCCGCCGACTGGGGTGCCTTCCTCGTCGAGCTCGTCCGCCTCGAACAAGCCATCGACCGCATCTTCGACGCCCCCGGCCCCGAAAACCTCCCCCCCTTCACCCTCCCCACCACCACCGCCGACGCCTCTTTAAAGCTCTCCCTCGTCCCCGGCTGCGAACTCCACACCTTCCACTACCCCGTCAGCGCGTACTACACCCACTGGAAACAATCGCTCGCTACAGATTGGCCCCAGCCGCAAGACCAATACCTCGCCCTCTTCCGCCGCAACTACATCGTCCGCCGCTACGAGCTCACCGCCACTCAATTCACTCTCCTCTCCGCCCTCCACTCCGGCGCACCATTAGGCGATGCCCTCACGATCGCAGCCAATGAGAACCCAGCAACGCTAGAAACTCTCGCCCAAAACTTCCAATCCTGGTTCACCCTTTGGGCCGCCGAGCGCTTCTTCACCTAAACGATAAACGCAGAGACGCAAAGGCGCGGAGACGCAAAGAACACAAACCTACCGGAGCCAGCCCTTCGCAATTCCAGGCGACCTATTCTCTTCGCCAGCGCCCTAGTTCCGATTCCCCAATTCTCTCTTTGCGTCTTTGCGCCTCCGCGTCTCCGCGTTGAAAGCCAAAGCCCTCAAATCACCTCCCGCCCCCATTCCTCACCGCGCTCCCCAATCCTCCCCTCCAACCGCCGCATCAACTCCTCCCCGCTACTCTCCACCACCAACAACCCCCGCTGCTCCGCCCGCACAAAACCTTCCTCCACCGCATGCTCCACCATCCGCACCAGCGGATCGAAATAACCAGCCACGTTGAAACACCCCACCGGCTTCGTATGAATGCCAAGCTGCCCCCAAGTCAGCACCTCGAACAACTCTTCATACGTCCCCAGTCCTCCCGGCAGCGCCACAAACGCCTCGGCCAATTCCGCCATCAACGCCTTCCGCTCGTGCATCGAACTCACGATCCGCAAATCGGTCCCGGGATGTGCCAGTTCGCGATCCACCAGCATCTGTGGAATCACGCCAATCACTTCGCCTCCCGCCGCCAGTGCCGCATCCGCCAACACCCCCATCAATCCCACATTCCCCGCCCCATACACCACCCGAATCCCCCGCTCGGCAAACATCCTCCCAAACGCCCCCGCCGCCTCCGCATACTCCGCGCGCTTCCCCGCCGCCGAACCACAAAACACACACACCGATTTCAATCGCTTGTTCATCCTCCGATTATAGTTTTTACCCACCCATGGGGCAGGTATCCTGCCTGCCATGACACAATCAATTCCCTTTGCGCTCTTTGCTCCCCTTCACGTTCTTTGCGTTAAGAACAAAAAACGCCGACGCCACGCAACGGCCTCCATTCCCAATCAATCCCCACCATTCACCTCCCTCCCTGCGTCTTCGCGTCTTTGCGTCTCTGCGTTAAATCTAACCGCGTCACCCCGAAAGCCACGCCTCCATCCCCAACCCAGCCCGTCTGCGAATCGCACCCCACCCCTTTAATAACCGGCTCCCATTGATTCACTTCTCATTTTTTTGGTGTTAGAACATCTACAGTAGATTTCCAGACACGCACACAAAAACCAGCAACTCACCTCGAACTCTCCCAGGACCACCACTCATGTCCGTCGAAACCTCTCCCAACCGCCGCGACTTCCTCAAGACCACAGGCACCTCCCTAGCCGCCGGAACATTCGCCGCTGGTGCCCTCGCCGGCGCGACCATTCCCGCCGTCCATGCCGCTCAAGACAGCACCGTCCAAATCGCCCTCGTCGGCTGCGGCGGCCGCGGCACGGGAGCGGCCCAAAACGCGCTCGGCGTGCAAAACGGCCCGGTCAAGCTCGTCGCCATGGCCGACGTCTTCGAAGACCGCCTGAACACCAGCCACAAAGCTCTCCAAGATAAATTCGAAGGCCAGGTCGAAGTCCCCAACGACCGCAAGTTCGTCAGCTTCGACGGCTACAAGAACGCCATCGACTGCCTCCGCCCCGGCGACGTCGCCATCTTCGCAACGCCCCTCGCCTTCCGCTGGGTCCATTACAAATACGCCATCGAAAAAGGCGTCAACGTCTTCATGGAGAAGCCCGTGACGGCGGACGGACCGACATCGCGCAGAATGCTGGAGCTGAACGAACTTGCGAAGAAAAAGAACCTCAAGGTCGCCGTCGGCCTCATGTGCCGCCATTGCAAAGCCCGCGGCGAACTCTTCGACCGCATCCAAAACGGCGAAATCGGCGACATCATCACCCTCCGCTGCTACCGCATGCACCCGCCCGTCGGCAGCGCCTTCTCGCCGCCGCGCAGCATCTATCAAGACATGATCAACAGCGGCGAAGGCGGCAAAAAAGACGGCCCCAAGGGCAACGACATCAGCGAACTGGAATTCCAAATTCGCCGTTTCCACAGCTTCCTCTGGGCCAGCGGTGGTCTCTTCAGCGATTTCTACATCCACAACATCGACGAATGCTGCTGGATGAAGAACGACTGGCCCGTCTCGGCTCAGGCCAGCGGCGGCCGCCACTTCCGCCACCACATGACCCCCATCGATAAGGGCGAAGACATCGACCAGAATTTCGACAACTACTCCGTCGAATACACATTCGACGACGGTGCGAAGATGCTCCTCTACGGCCGCACCATGGTTGGCTGTCACGATCAATTCGCCAGCTACGTCCACGGCAGCAAGGGTGTCGCCGTCATTTCCACCTCGTCACACTCCCCCGCCCGCTGCCGCATCTACAAGGGCCAAAAGTTCAGCGCCACCGGTCGGGCCCGCTCGCGAGCCGACCGCACTGCTGCCTTGCCGCCCGAAGAAAACCTCCTCTGGGCCTATCCGCCGCCCGAGCCCAACCCCTACGACCTCGAATGGGAAGACTTGATCCGCGCCATCCGCCAAGACACGCCCTATAATGAAGTCGATCGCGGAGTGAAGGCCAGCCTCGTCACCTCCATGGGCCGCATGGCCGCCCACACCGGCCAGATCATCACCTACGACGACATGCTCAACTGCGAGCACGAATTCGCCCCCGACGCCGACAAGCTCGTCATCGACGGCCCCGCCCCCATCAAGGCCAACGACAAAGGCCGCTATCCGGTTCCCATGCCGGGGATTGTGACGAATTACGAATACGCTAGGCCGGATGTGAAGCCTAAGGTACCTAAGGTAATCGACGGGAAGTAATCTAGAAGTGGGACAGGCATCTTGCCTGCCGTGTTTTCTCCCTCTCCCTTTGGGAGAGGCGGGCACCATGCGCAGCGTGGTCGATGAGGGTTAATCTTTGGTCAGTTCCGGATATATCGTGTTTCGATCATTTCAAATAGTGGCTAACTTCTCAGTACCTAGTACTGAGTACTTCAGGACCTTTTTCATGTATCGCCTTGTCACAATTGCAACACTCCTTTGGTCCATCAGCCACACTTCCGCGCTCGCCGCGGACTGGTGCCCCCTCCCCCTCATCCAAAACGGCCACCTCGCCCCCCAGTGGCAACAAGCCGGCTGGGGCCAAATGCTCGTCGAAGGGGACGCCATCAAAACCGACCCGAGCGAAAAAGGTCTCGGTCTCCTCGTCTATACCACAGAAAAGTTCGGCGACTGCCAAATCCGCATCGTCTATAAGCCGCAAGACAACCGCGACAACGCCGGCGTCCACATCCGCATGGACGACGGCATCTTGAAATGGGTCGGCAAAGACTCCATCGCCGTCAAACGCAACGAAAAAGGCAAGCTCTCGCCCGAAATGTCCGCCAAAATGCAGGAAGCTTCCGAAAAAGAAGAAGGTGCCTGGTACGCCGTACATCACGGCTACGAAGTCCAAGTCAGCGACTCCGGCGACCAATTCCATCGCACCGGCTCCATCTACTCCTTCGCCCCCGCCGCCGATCTGCCACCCGCCCCCGCCACCGGCTGGCGCACCATGCTCATTACCCTCGACGGCCCCCGCGTCCTCATCGAGCTCGACGGCAAAGAACTCACCCGCTTCGACTCAACTACGAAAGACCTCCCCGCCCGCAAAATCTGGCACGAACCCAAACGCGAGCACCCCCGCCCCACCACCGGCTACATCGGCCTCCAAACCCACGACCCCGGCGACACCGTCTATTTCAAAGAAGTCAGCGTCCGTTCCCTGAAATAAGAAGCTCCGCCTTCTCCTCTTTTAACCCGCAGCCGCAGGCGCAGGTCCGTATCACCCTCTGATCCGTGTCATCCGCGTTCATCCGCGGCCAAAATTTTCCGCCTCCATGCAACGCCTCCCCCTCGGCCCCCTCTACTACGAATTCTCCCGCCACAACGAACCGCGCCTCCGCATCCAGCCCGGCGATAGCCTCATCGTCGAATCCGAAGACGCCTTCTCCGGCCAAATCCGCACCAACGACGACCGCCGCGACAAAACCAAAAAGCCCTACGGCAATCCACAAACCGGCCCGATCTATATCGAAGGTGCCGAGCCAGACGACTCCCTCGCGATCACGATCCACGAAATCAAACCCACCATCGGCCAGTGCGCCACCCGCACCAGCGATCCCAAGCAACTCGCCGAGTGGCTCGGCACCGACTGCCCTCACGGCACCCACGTCTGCCCCATTCGCGATGGCAGAATCTACTGGAGCGACTCGGTAACCATCCCCTATCAGCCCATGCTCGGCTGCATCGGCACCGCCCCCGATACCGGCGTCCCCGCCACCTTCCCCGCCGGCCCCCACGGCGGCAACATGGATATCATCGAAGTCGCCCCCGGCAACATCATCTACCTCCCCGTCTATGTGCCCGGCGGCTACCTCTACCTGGGCGACGCCCACGCCGCCATGGGCCACGGCGAACTCTCCGCTAGCGGCCTCGAAATGCCCGCCGAAACCACCATCACCGTCAACCTGCTCAAAGGCAAAAAAATCCCCGGCCCCCGCATCGAATCACCCACCGAAATCATGACCGTCGTCAGCGGCTGCCCCCTGGAACGCTCCATCGCCGAAGCCTCCGCCCGCCTCATCCTCTGGCTCGAAGCCGACTACGGCTGGTACCGTTGGCGCGCCTACGACCTCCTCACCCACGTCGCCCGCCACAGCATCGGCTACTACGCCCTCGGCACCGTCGCCGTCAAAATAAAAAAGGAGTACCTCTCGTCCAACCTCTGACCCACGCGCTAATTTGTTTAACCCATAGCAACAGGCGCAGAATTCCAACGAATCACACGCATCCGCTCCTCTGATCCTTGTCATCCGTGTCAATCCGCGGCTACAACCTCTTCTCCTTTTTGCGTTTTTCGTGGCCACTCCCCTCAAAGTAATCTGCGACAGTCAAATCGCTCTTTGTGATTCCAAAGCCTTTAAGTAAGGTTTGCAAATCTTACAAGCAGCCTCCGGAATCTCGCCAAGGAGGGCGAACTCCCAGCTACTCGTAAGATGAAGCAGCCAAACAGGTTGCGGCTCGCAAGCCACCTGCTCCGCCTGCTTCCGGCTCACGGTTTGCGTAATCCCGCACGCATCCGCGAGTGCCCCACCGCAGCTAAAAGATTTGGCTGCACCGCCACTTCGCGATCCAGGGAAGGATTTTAGACGCATGGATGCTCGCCTCTTCCGGGCTGCGCTCGTTCTCGTCGCAGTCGTCGTCTCCGCCGGTGCTGGCCGACCTTACGCCAGCGTCCGCTCGCAACACTTCATCGTCTCGGCCCCCACGCAGCAGCTCGCCACCGAAATCTGCCAAGCCGCCGAGCAGTTCCGCCGCGACTTGGCCATCGAGTGGCTCGGCCACGAATTGCCCCAGTGGAACGGCATCTGTCCCATCAAGGCCGATGTCTCCTCGAACCTCGGCGCGGGCGGTGCCACCAGCTTCGTCTTTCAAAACGGCACCCCCGGCCAATGGACCATGTCCATCCAAGGCTCGCGCGAGCGCATCCTCGATAGCGTCCTCCCCCACGAAATCACGCACACAATTTTTGCCACCCACTTCGGCCGCCCGCTCCCCCGCTGGGCCGATGAAGGCGCCTGCACCACCGTCGAGCACGAGAGCGAGAAGACCAAGCAAGACCGCTTTCTGATGCAGTTCCTCACCACCGACCGCGGCATCCCCTTCAACCGCATGTTTGTGATGAAGGACTATCCGCCAGACATCCTCCCGCTCTATTCGCAAGGCTATTCGCTCGCCCGCTTCTTCATTCAACAAGGCGGCAAGCAAAAATACGTGCAGTACGTCGGCGAAGGCATGCGATCCAACAACTGGACCGCCACAACGAAAAAGTTCTACGGCTTCAACAGCCTCTCCGATCTGCAACTCACCTGGGTCGAATGGGTTCGCAGCGGCAGTCAGCCACTGACCGAAGGTCGCGTCCCCGAAACCTTGTTCGTCGCCGCCGGCATCGCCCCCGCCAGCGCCGCGACCACTGCTCCCACCACCGGGCAGCCCGCCCCGAACGCCGTCGCCTCGCGCACCGTCAGCAACACGCAAATGGCTTCGCTCCTCCAGCAGCCCCAATCACGCATTCCTGACGGCGCTCTCTCCAGCTATCAAACCGTTCAAGCCCAAAACGCCCGCGTCTTCGCCAGCCCCGATCCCGACGGCATTCCCCCGGCACCTCCCACACCTTTCGCCCGAAACGCCAGCGAAGGCCCGACAACACCAACCCGAAGCGTAAGCGAGGGCTCTCTTGTTGGCACACCAACCCGAAGCGTAAGCGAGGGACCGAACCCACTAGCCCGAAGCGCCAGCGAGGGTTCGCTCGCCGGTTACTCGCGACAACCCACCGACTACAGCTCCGTCTCTCGCCCCGTCTCCGAAGGCTGGTACACCAAGCGTCGCGACCAGGCCCAAGCCGCCCTCGCCTCCCCCGACTTACAACCCAGCATCGCTGACAATCAACAACCCATCGACCCCATCGCCGAAACCGCCGCTCTCCCCATCGCGGGTAATCCCGCCATGCCAAACTCGGGTAATCTCGCCATACCAATCGCCCACCGCCCCATCGAAGCCCTCCCCCTCACTCCCGTGAACTCCCTCGCAGCCCAACCCACCTCGCCCTCATCTCCCATCGTCAATCGCAGCCGCGTCCTCCTCGAATGGACCCGCCCCGACGCACAACCCTCCGCTCCTCATCAAGAAACAACTTATCCAGAATCAACTCGCCAAGACACCACCGGCATCGCCCTCCACGACCGCAACACCAACCTCCGCTAATCAGCATCGCCTCCCTTCCTTCTCCCTCTCCCTCTGGGAGAGGCGGGCACCATGCGCAGCATGGTCGATGAGGGTCTTCCGCGTCGCCAAAATCGCCTCCATGAGCTTGTCGGTTCGCCTTCACTCTCGCCAACCGGCGAACAATGTCCACCTCAAACTCCCTCTCCGATCCGTATTACGCACCACCAAAAGCTTGTTTTTGCAGCAAGCTTTTTCTTTCATCCGTGTTTCATCCGTGTTTCATCTGTGTTCCATCCGTGGCTTAATTTGCTCCCCGTCTGATCCGTGTCATCCGCGTTCATCCGCGGCTCCACCCCTCTCTCTTTCGTGTCATTCGTGTATTTCGTGGTTCCCCTCCTTTCCTGCCGCGTTCACCTGCGGTTTGATTTTATCCATCGTTAGTCTGTTAACCGCCGGCTGCACCACTCCCCTCAACTGGGAAACCCTCAAAGGCCCCGGCTTTCCCGGCTATAACGACCAAACCACCGCCCGCACCCGCCCCGGCACCCCCACCCCCAAGCCCAGCGGCCACTTCACCGACCGCCGCTCCGAGCAAATCGAACAAAACCTCGGCGGCTTCTAATGTGCCTGGCGTAGAACATCCCGCAGGGATTTCAGCGATTAGCCGGTAGGGTGGCAGGATCGGGTGGCACGTCCCTGAGGCACTCCGAAGGGCGTGGCCTGGGCGGCCGGTTGTCTACATAAAGGTGCGTGATGAGCTCGGACAGGGCCGGAGGCCCGGCAGGCAATAGCCCATGCCGTCAGGCATGGGTAAATAAAACAACCAACTACGCCTCCCAGCCCCGCGAGGGGCGACACATTTCGACAACGCACCGACGAAGTAGCTGCAATCACGAATGGAAGCCCGCGGCTTCAGTCGGGCCGATCGGCTCTATCAAGAGGTTGCCGCCGCTCGCGACGCCCTGCAATTGCTAGTCGATGATTTTGCACAAGCTGCTGCTTTGAGAACTACCTGCCCCAATTCTCCAAGCGAACTTGCTGTGCCTTTCGCAGCCGGTCGCTAAGCCGCGTCCGATCTACCCACCACCCAACGGCTAACCCCACCACAACCGTCAGCCACAGCAAGTCGCGGATTGTGAATCGGAACATGGCTCAGAGTTCCTTCAAAACGCCAGCTTCGCCAATGCACTGACAACTATCGCACCGATTGCCACTG
>JANNTN010000368.1:0-7081 GCA_031394445.1 Anatilimnocola sp. | reverse complement strand
ATCATATACTGTGGCGTCCAGAGCAGCGCCGCGGCGAGCGCGACAACCAGGGCGATGGGGCCTGAGCCGTTGGTCTGGACCACGGTTTCGGCCAGCTTCAACGTGACGACAAAGAGTACCAGCAGGATCATATTGGCCGCGGCTGTGCGGAGCTGCGGCGATGCCACCGGCAGGCATTCCGACATGAGATAGGCGAACCACGGGCCGACGGCAAAAATCAGAAAGCAATAGTGGGTCAGCACGCGGATGCTCAGGTGGCCGGAAACAACTGCCAAGGCCACGGCGATCAAGGTCGTCAGTACGAGCAGCCCTTGCAGCGAGAACTGCCAAAGGGGACGAGTTGGACTGTGGCTCGACATGGCAACTCAAAATAGAGCGGGTTGCTCTATTTTACTCGGAACGACGTTCCGAGTCTGCTGAAACGCGCTTCGCATTACCACGCGGGCCGTTCCACGCCCGGCTATCTCGCCAGGCTCAACTCTTCCTGCACCGCGTCGATCGTGGCCGCATCGACCTGAACCAGCCTTTGCCCGGCACCAACCACCAGGGCCAATTGCGCCAACTGATTCACACGCCGCGGCGCGCCGCCAGAAAGCTCGAACAACCGCCGAGCGGCCGCCGGCTCAAATGCCGGCTGTGCCCGGCCCGCTTTGGCCACCGACTGCTGCAAGTAATCGACCGTTTCTTCATCGGTCCAAGGAGCCAATTCGATCCGCAGCGCGGTCTGCTCCAATAGCTGCGAGCCAATCCGCAACACGGTTTCTGGCCGCGCGGAGCCGACAATCGTGAGCGGAATTCCCGGCATGGAGAGGAGCAATTCCACGGCGGACCGAATGGAGACGGACGCCCGATCAAAATCGTCAATCAATAGAATCGCTGAGAGCCCCTCCAGTTTCAGCTCTTCCAGCCGATCCACAATGCGTCGCCAGCCGCAGGGGGCACTGCTTTCGATTCCAATTTCCAATCCCGTCGCCAGGCACCCAATGACGAACGCTTCGTCGCCAATGCCGGGCAGCAAGACCGCCAGGATGCCGCGACGACGCGTTTGCTCGGCGAAGGCGGCTAGCACGCTGGTCTTTCCACTGCCGCTGGCACCGCACAGCAATCCGAACGCGGCCTGGCTTTCGAGCAGAAAATCGAGCCGTGCCAGTGCTTCGACATGCACCGGACTAGTGGCCAGCGATTCGCGGACGGCGGAATTTGTGAACAGCGGCCGCTGCAGGCCCCAGTAATTCTGATACATAAGCATCCTCGTAGCCGTATCCTCGTAACCCGCGAACACCAGCAGCCGGCAGACCGGCGCGTATCGTTCTAGGCATCGGTAGAATCAGGTGGCAAAATTAAACGATTCTGCCGATTTTTTCGCGCATCCACCGCCTCGCAACAATCATGTCTGAACGATTTTTTGTAGATCAGCCCATTCACGGCGACACCGCCGCGCTCATCGGTGACGAAGCCCGCCACTTAACAGCCGTGATGCGCTGCCAGGTCGGTGACGAAGTGCTGCTCTTCGATGGCAGCGGCGCGGAATTCGCCGCCACCATCACCTCCATCGCCAAACACAGCGTGCAACTTTCGATCAACGAGCGTTGCGAAGTTTCGCGAGAATTGCCCTTCCCGCTCACGCTGGCGGTGGCGCTGCCCAAAGGGGATCGGCAAAAATGGCTCGTGGAAAAGATCACCGAACTGGGTGTCACGCGGTTGGTGCCGATCGTCACCGAGCACGGCGTTGCTCAACCGGTCGAATCGGCGCTCGAACGACTCCGCCGCGGCGTGCTGGAAGCCAGCAAGCAATGCGGCCGCAACCGCTTGCTGGAAATCGCCGAGCCCCAAGAAGCAACTGACCTATTCGCGTCCCTGGCAACCGCCGCAGTACGCCTTATCGCCCATCCCACCGGCCGGCCGCTGGCTGAATTTTTCAGCCCTCCGCCTCCTTCAGGCATCATCGCGGCCATCGGCCCCGAAGGCGGCTTCACCGATGCCGAAGTCGCCGCAGCCCTCGCCAACGGCTGGCAACCCGTCTCGCTCGGCAGCCGCATTCTCCGCGTCGAAACCGCCGCCATCGCCATCGCCGCCTGGGCATCGTGTCAGGAGGGCACTAATCAGGTGTGATTATCGGTACAATTCCATCTTGAGAAGTCAGTCATGGTTGTCACAATAGGAATCGACTCGCAATCAATATTGCTGGATAACATCATGCAGCCAGTCAACATGTGTAACCGTTGGATATTGGCAATCACTTTGCTAGTCGGCGTGGAAGTCGCTCGCGCCGACTCCAACTGGCCGCGGTGGCGCGGGCCGGAGCAAAACGGCCATTCGACCGAAACTGGCGTGCCAGTGAAGTGGTCGCCGGAGCAAGTCGTTTGGAAAATCGACTTGCCCGGTGTCGGCCAATCGTCCCCCATCATTTGGGGCGACCGCATCTTCCTCACTGCTGCGCTGGAGCAAGGCAAGGAACGCCTCGTATTTTGCGTCGATCGTAAAACGGGAAAGGTTCTGTGGCAACACACGGCCTGGAAAGGGCAGCCGGAGAAGAGCCACCCCATGAACGGCTGGGCCTCGGCTAGTTGCGTGACCGACGGCGAGGTCGTCATCGCGTTTTTTGGCCTCGGCGGCATCCACGCCTACTCAGTCGATGGCCGGCAGCTGTGGTCGAAAGATCTTGGCAAGTTCGAAAGTCCGTGGGGCACCGCGTCTTGCCCGATTCTCGTCGATAACAACGTCGTGCAAAACTGCGACGCGGATTCTGACGCTTATTTGGTCGCACTCGACAAGCGGAGCGGCCAGGAAGTATGGCGTACGCGCCGCCGCGATCATCGCGGCTGGAGCACACCAATTTTGTTAAGCGTGCCAAATCGGCGCGAGGTCGTACTCAACGGCAATGATGGCGTACAGGCTTACGATCCGGGGTCGGGCCGGGAGCTTTGGTTTTGCAAAAGTGCTACCGGCCGCGGCGAGCCCACCGTGACGCCGGCCGGCGACGGCGTATGCGTGGTCAACGGCCTGAAGGGTGGCGAAATCTATTCCGTGCGGCCCGGCGGCAACGGCGACGTCACCGACACCCACATGACCTGGCACACCCCCCGCCGCGGCGCTCGCGACACACCCTCCCCCATCGTCGTCGGCGATTTTGTCACCGTTGTCGATATGGACGGAACCGCCACCTGCTACAGCGTCGCGGACGGCCACATCTATTGGAAGCAACGCGTCGAAGGCAAATTCAGCGGCTCACCCATCGCTGCTGGCGGCCTGGCGTACTTCGTAAACGAAGATGGCAAGACATTTGTCATCAAGCCCGGTCCCAAGCTCGACATCATCGCGGAAAACCAACTACCCGCCCAAAAAGGCGAAATTTTCCGCGCATCACTCACACCGAGCAATGGCCAACTCTTCGCCCGCAGCACCACCGTGCTGTATTGCATTGGCAAATAACAACGGACTTCTGGCTACTGACTCCTGACAACTGGCTACTGACAAAAATGCCCCACCTCTCCACTCTCCTTATCGCTCTCGCGTTCGCTTCCGCTGCTCTCGCCGCTGACGTGCCAAAGAAGCCCAATGTGATCTTCCTGTTCGCCGACGATCAGCGGGCCGACACGATTGGTGCCCTCGGCAATCCGCACATCAAGACGCCGAACCTGGATCAGCTCGTGCGCAGCGGGTTTGTCTTTCGCAATGCGTACTGCCTGGGGGCTAATGTCGGAGCCGTCTGCACGCCCAGCCGCAACATGCTGCTCTCCGGCCGCACGTTTCATCGTTGGCAAGGCCCGCAAGCGCAGCCCGACATGCCGAACTTTCCCACATCCATGAAGGCGGCGGGCTACGAAACGTATCACCACGGCAAGCGGGGCAACACGTCGCCAGCCATTCAGGCCCTATTCGATCACAACAAGTACTTGGTGGATCAGCAAGACCGCACCAGCGGTGAGCCGGGACAGACGATCGTCGATGACGCGATTGGCTTTCTGAAGGGCCGCAGCCGCGAAAAGCCGGTGTTCATGTATCTGGCGTTTGCCAACCCGCACGACGAGCGGGTTGCGAACGAAAAATACATGCGGCTGTACGACCGCGACAAAATTCCGCTCCCGAAGAACTATAAGCCGCTGCACCCGTTCAACAACGGCGAGCAATTTGTGCGTGACGAGCTGCTCGCGCCGTTTCCCCGTACCGAGGACGACGTCCGCAAGCATTTGCACGATTACTACGCGGTCATCAGTGCGATGGACTACCACATCGGCCGTTTTTTTGCCGCGCTCAAAGAGCTGGGCATGTATGACAACACCGTTTTCATCTACTCGGCCGATCACGGCTTGGCGATCGGCAGCCACGGCCTGTTTGGCAAGCAAAACCTTTACGAAGCGGGGATGAAGCCGCCGCTCGTCTTCTCCGGGCCGGGCATTCCGCACGGCGAGTCGCCCGCGCTGGTTTATTTGCTCGATATTTTCCCGACCGTGTGCGATCTGGTGGGTACCGACATTCCCGCCGGCCTTGATGGCAAGAGTATGAAACCGGTGATTACCGGCCAGCAATCGGGCGTGCGCGACACGCTCTACCTGACGTATCGCGACGTGCAGCGCGCCATCCGCGACGACCGCTACAAGCTACTGAGTTATCCCCAAGTCAATGTCACGCAGCTCTTCGATTTGCAAACCGACCCCGACGAACTGCACAATCTGGCCGACAGTCCCGAACAGGCGGAGCGGATCAAGAAACTAACCGCCGAGCTTGAGCGCTGGCAAAAATCGGTGGGGGACACCACGCCGCTCGTCGTCGATAAGCCGCAAAATCCAGCTTGGGATCCATCGCAAAAACCCGATCCACCGCCGGCCAAGGCGAAAGGCAAAAAAGCCAAGGAGTAGTTGGCGGCAGAGATTTTCGCCGCGTTCAGCGTGGCAAGTAAAACTCCAGAATTGCTTGCACCTTATCCTGGTGCTCGCCCCAGCGAATATAAACTCCGCTCAAGGCTGCCAGCGGCGCTCCTTCGGCATCACAAAACAGAATCACGCCCTCGTGTTGCAGCTCGTAGCGAGCAATCTCCAGCCACGCCAGTCGCCGCTGCCAACCCAGCACCGACTGTACCACGCCGCTCGAGCCAAGCTGATAGCGAACCGGCAGCCAGGTTCTCCACAGCGTCACACCCAAGAGCGCGACGATCGCGATGCCCATTGCCGCACTGTCCGTTGCCCACACCGTGAGCCAGCCCGCGCCGGCCGCCAAGGCCAGTGCCAGCGACGAGCCAATCGGCTCATCGCGCAGCGGCCAATCCACCAGCGACACCTCCTCCGGCATCGGCCGTGGCCGTGGCAAGGCATCGTGCGTGGAGCGAATCGAAGAAGTCATTCGCGGTCAGTCTGTGCGGATTTTGATTTCGTCAGCAATGCGGACGAGCCAACTCCATTGTACTTAGCGACTTTCGCCTCGCATGTTGAGTTTGCCTCGCTATAGGCGTACATTGCGCGCAGCGTAATCGGCACAACCAGCCACCAATCCTCTCCGGGAGGCCCCGCTCATGTCGTTCTCTTCCACTCGCCGCCAGTTTCTCTCCACCGCCGCGTCGGCCACTGCCTTTGCCGGGGCCGCGCAGCTCGGCTTCCTCTCCAAACTGCCCCCCGTCTCCGCCGAGGAAGCCAATAGTGCGAAAGACGTCGTCCGCCTACCGGAAGACATCGCTCCCCTGGTGCGACTGATCGAAGAAACGCCCCGCGAAAAACTGCTGGAGGAAGTCGCGGGCAAAATCCGTAAAGGAACCAGCTACCGAGAAATCGTCGCCGCGCTCCTCTTGGCCGGCGTAAAGAACGTGCAACCTCGGCCGAGCGTCGGCTTCAAGTTCCACGCGGTGCTCGTCGTCAACTCGGCTCATCTTGCCAGCATTTCGTCCCCCGACGAGCAGCGCTGGCTCCCCATCTTTTGGGCTCTCGATTATTTCAAGTCGTCGCAGCTCCAGAATGAAAAAGAGGGCAACTGGTCGCTGAGCAACGTAAACGAAAGCCGCGTCCCCACCCCGGCCAAGGCGATGACCGCGTTTACAGAGGCGATGAACAAGTGGGACGAAGAAGCAGCCGACGCCGCCGTGGCCAGCCTGGTTCGTACCGCCGGCGCAAACGAATTGTTCGATGTCTTCGCCTATTACGGCTGTCGCGATTTTCGCTCGATCGGGCACAAGGCGATTTACGTCTCCAACGCTTGGCGAACGCTCAACACCGTCGGCTGGCAATATGCCGAGCCCGTGTTGCGCTCGCTAACCTACGCGCTGCTCGCTCGCGAAGGGGCCAGCAACCCAGTCGACAGCGACCTGGATGCCGATCGTCCCGGCCGCAGAAATCTGGAGCGAGCTCTGAAATTTCGCGACAACTGGCAAACAGGAAAGATCGACTCCAACGCCACGCACGAGCTGCTAGCCACCATCTACAGCGGCGACGCCGATCAGCTTAGCAACCAGATTGTGGAAACGCTCAATCAGGGCATCTCGCCGCAGTCGGTGTGGGATGCGCTCCTCGTCGGTTCCGGCGAACTGCTGATGCGGCAGCCGGGCATCGTCGGCATCCACACGCTGACCAGCACTAATGCCTTGCGCTATGCCTATGGCGTTTGCGGCAGCGACGACACACGCAAGATGCTCCTTCTGCAAAATGGTGCCTTTTTGACGCTGTTCCGTGGCGCGATGAAGGGCCGTGGCAACCTGGGCGATCAAAAGATCGAGCAATTGGAGCCAGCCGATGTGCCGCAGGGTCATCAAGCCGCGCTCGACAGCATTTTTGAAGCCGTCAGCACCAACCGAGCCAAAGCCGCCCAGCAAACCCTGGCCTATGCCCGGGCCAACCCCGAGCCGCACGACTACATCAATCGCGCCCGCTCGCTAATCTTCATGAAAGGCCGTGACACGCACGACTACAAATTCAGCTCCGCCGTGCTCGAAGACTATCACAACGTTTCCCCCGCCTGGCGCGACCGCTTCCTGGCCACCAGTGTCTTCAACCTCAAAGGCAGCCGCGAGTCCGACAATCCACTCGTCAAACGGACACAGGCGGCGTTGGCTTAATGCAGCTCATTGATGGGAGGGCGAGGCTCCTGCCGAGCTTTG
>JANNTN010000354.1:0-10379 GCA_031394445.1 Anatilimnocola sp. | reverse complement strand
GTAAAGTTGATCGCCTGGTTGATCACGCCTTCCCGCAGGCCGGCGATAAATCCACCCACTGACGGCTGATCGACGATCGCCGCCGTGATGACCAGGTCCGGATTCTTCGACGGAATGAACGTGTCCGCCGTGAAGATCGAGCCTTGCGGAACCGTTGCCCCCGCGGCTGGCAGCGTGTTCTGGTTGTTCATGTTGTCCAGGCCGCCGATGTGTACCAATCGGCCCGTGCCGCCAATCGTCGCCGCTGGCGACAAACCATCCGTAATGTTCACCGAGTTCTCGACGATATCCGTCGTCACGGTGAGCAGGCCCACGCCCGTTCCACTCGTCGTTCCGCTCGTGCCCGTCGTTACATCGCCGCTATAGCTGCGGCCAACATTCACCACCAGCCGATCGATCGTGTCGCTGCGGTCGTTCAGGTTGTACAGGCCCGAAGTCGATACCGTCACGCCGGTCAAGCTGTAAATCTGGTCGTTGCCAGCCGTGTTGCCATATTCGAGCACGTCCGCATTGTTGCCGCCCGCGTCGTTACCCACGAACACCGTGCCGCCCAAAATCGGATTGCTGTTTTCCCGGCCGATGATTGGGCCCGTGCCCGTCGCGTTCGCTAAGAATTGACGCGGCGGACCCACCAGACCATCCAAAATCGTCAGCACCGCGGGTGACAGGCTGTCCGTCGCCGTGAACTTGATCTCTTCCAGATTGGCTGCCGCCAACTGGTTGATGAACGTGATCGTGTACGGGCCACCCGCCGCACCCGTGACCGCGATATTTCCCCTCAGTGCGGGAATCGTCTCCAGGTTCGCCTGGATCGACGCGGTCGGAGTCGTGCCGCCCGACGCCGGCAAGGCCGTGCCGTTGATCGGCGTCGTAAACGTCGCGTTGGTGCCGCCAGCGGTAGCACTCACCGTCAATTGGTTGACGTTCTGGCCGGTTAGCTTGTTGTTGAACCGGATCAAATAGCTGTTCGTGGTCCGCGGAGCTGGGCCATCGGCCGCTTCCACGAATACATTGCCGCTCAGCGCGGGAATCGTTTCGAGTGCGGACTGCAAGAGCGCCGCCCCCGGCTGGCCGTCCAGAGTCCACTGCACATCGAACACCGCCGGCACGCCGTTGAACGACGGGCGGAAAGTCCCGCCCGACGTGCCCGCCAACGTGATTCGCTGCACTTCGTCATTAATCGTCAACTGCGCGCCCGAGGTGATGCCCGCGAACGAGAATTGCGCCGTTCCGCTGCCAGTGCCGCCGAATGTCAACGTCTGCGTCTCGTTCAGACCCACATCCTGCTTGTTCAGCCGCAGCTTGCCTTCATTCAGGAACGTGCTCCCCTGATAGGTGTTGCTCGAAACACCACCCAGTTCCAAAGTTCCAGCGCCCAGCTTCGTGAGGTTGTTGCCGGGACCAAACACGAAAGCCGTGCTCGACAGGAAGCCGGTCGCGCCTTGGTCGAGCGTATCCTCGGCTTGCGTCACGGCAATTGCCGATGGCAAGTTACCGCCGCTCAGGTTGATCTGCCCGAGCCACGAAACTCGCTCCGCGACGCCTGGCGTCTGGCCGGTAATCCGCAACCCGCCCGTCGGTAGCCCGTTGAAGCCCATGCTCTGCAACTGCAGCCCTTCGCGAATGATCGAGTTCGCCGGCACGTTCACTTCCAGCACACCGCCCGCCGTCACTTGCGTGGGCGTCGCCCCGCTCACCACCGCCGTGGCGTCGAACGCTGCCGTCGGCGACAAATAAGTTACGTTGCCTTGTGCTTTCGGATTAACCCGGATCAAGCCCGGATTCGCTCCCAGGAGCGCTCCGCCACCATCGGCAATGGTTGTCGCAATCATCATCGGCTTGTTGGCCGTCGGCAGCAGGTTGTTCGTGCCCGGCGTCAAGGTGATTTGCGGCCAGCTCTGGTTGGCCATCGACCCGGTGAACGTGATGTCGTATTGCGTGTTTGACGTCAGCGTGCTCACCGGCGTCACGGTCACGTTTCCAGACATTCCCGGCAGCAATTCAATCGCGTCTTTGATCCGCTGCGCGAATACAGTCGGATTGAACGGCCCAGTGGGACCATACGTGATGTTCGCGGTCGTCTGCGTCGCGCCGGTCGGCAGCGGCACCGTCAGTTGGAAGGTGCCACCCGTCGGCGGTGTCTGAATGTTACCCGGTGCCAACCCAAAGAAGCTTAGCCGCTGCGTCTCGCTGCGGGCGAACGTCACGGTATAAACCGTTTGATTACCCTCGCGAGCCGTGCCGATCACCGCCGTCCCGCCCGTGCCCGCCTTGTCGGGCGTGGCAACGAGCGGTGGCAGGTTAAGATTGGCCAAGGCGTTGATATACGTAATCGTAAAGGGCGAGGTGCCGCCTGCTCCCAAACCTTGCACCGACACATTCCCCTTCAACGTCGGAATCGTCTCCAACCCCGCCAGCACTTCGGCCTGCGTGGTTCCCACCGCGTTAATGTTGGCGCTTTCGATGCCGGGGATGGTGTTGGGACCGGTAATAAGCCGGCCAAACGTCAGCGAAAATTGCGTGTGCGAGCCACCCAAGGTCAATGTCTGCTGCTCTTGCGTCAGCGCGGTCACGCCCAGCGGCCGATTGAGCGCCGTCAGCGACGGCAAATCGTTCAAAGCGTTCTGCACCGTCGTAGCCGATGGTGGCGTGTTGCGGCCAAAGTAGCTCAGCGGCCGCGTCTCCTCGCTCTTACCGGTTCCCGGCAAGGCGTAATTCAACGTGAAGCTCGGACCTTCGTTCGTCTGTCCGTTTCCATTGGACGAAATGTTCGTCACCGAAACATTAGTCGTCGTTCCAATCCCCAGCGCCGAGCCATAACCGAAGAACCGCGGCACGTCGGCCTGCCCCAATTGATTGCGGAACACCACGTAGTAAGGTCCGCCGGTCGATCCAAACACCGTCGTATTGCCGCTCAAGCTCGTAACGGTGCTCGGCAAGCCTTGGAAGCCACCCGCCGCGGTCGTGATGCTGTTGATGTACGTCTGCAGTTGCGCCACGCTCGGGTTGGCCGCCACCATTCCATTCGCTTGAACACCCGCGAACGATAGCCCGAATTGCCCGCCGCCGGCCGGCGTAACCCGCTGTACCTCGTTGCCCACGCCTTCATTCAGCAGCGCCAGCGTGGCCGTGGCACCGGGGGTTCCCGCCACCACCGACAGCCCATGGCTCGGCGAATCCGTCTGGTTCAAGTTCGTATAAGCCAGCCCACCACCAAAATAGATGTCGTAGCTCGCGGGCGTGGTGCCGTTGTTCGCGCCCAAATTGTTCAAAAACACCTTCGCGTTGCCTGCCCCAAAGAACCCATCGAAGTAGTTCTGAATATTCGTGATCAAGGTTCCCGGGTTCGGGCTCCAAGTAATGTTTGCTTGATTCTGGAACGTCGCCCCCTGATTCTCCACCTTGTAGCGCAGCGCGAAGTTGCCGGTGGTAATCTGCCCGCCCAGTTGCATCTGCAACCGCTCCGTCCCCACGCCGTCCATCACCGGAGTCAACGTCGGCAAAACCGGATTGCCGGAAATCAGCACCGGCAGGTTCGAGGAATTCAACAAACCGGCCCCGTCGGTCGTCTTTACCAGCGTCACCGTGCTGGTGAACGATGCGTCGGACACGAAAAAGTTCGGATCGGGGTTCGTCAGGTTTTGCGAGCCCAAAGCTCCCCGGAACGTGATGGTGTACTGCGTGTTCGTCACCGCCTGCACCAGCACGTTGGCCGAACCGCCGGCCAACTGCTCGAACGCCGGCCGAATGCCCAAGGTCGTGCCAAACGCGTTCGTGCCACCATTGAGTAGAACAGTCGGGTCCGGGTTCCAAAACACTTCCCGCTGGCCGCCTGGCGAGTTGATGAAGAACGAACCCGTCGTGGCCGCGCTAATATTCGAAAACGTCAGCGTCTCGACTTCGTTCCGCGCCGCGAACTGGATATCTGCCAGGTTCACGCCCGCGTACCGCCCCGTGTTCGAAGAGCTGATTTCGATCACGTCCGCCGCCACGCCGTCGATCTGACGGCTGACCAAAAACACGTTGAAGCTCCCCTGGCCAAATACACCTTGCGAAGCACCCCCCACCGCGCCCAGCGCGTTCTTGATGTTCTGCACCATCGTGTCGCCGTCGGTGCTGAACGGCACATCGATCGCCTGGAAGTTGGCCGCCGGGCTCAAAATCGTCGGATTCAAGTAATACAGAGTGAACGTGCCGCCCGCGACGTCGTTCGAGCTCGCCGGCATCTTGATCTGCTGCACTTCATTGCCCGAACCCCCGGTAACCAGCGTCGTCGCCATATCGGCGTTGATGGTCGGCCCCGTTTGGGCCATGACGGCCGATGTCCCGTCATTGATCCTCAGCAACTGCAACCGGCTGCCCCCCATTTCCGCGGAAAACTCGACATCGACCACCACGGTTTGCAAATCCGTGGAGAGCGACACCAACTTCGCCACGGCCCGGTTCGTGCCAAACATCTGGCTCAAGGCGCTGTTCAAGTTGCTGGCGATCCCTTGGGGAGTTGTGGCCCAAGTAGCCGTCTGCCGTTGATTGATTCCCGCGCCATAGCTCACCGAGTAAGAGCTGCCTGCATAGTTCGTAATGCTGGTATCCGCCCGGAAGATAAACCGCTGCACCTGGTTGACGTTCCCCAGGTTCGCCACAGCCGAAGACGCCCCCACCTGGAACGTCTGCTGCGCGATTTCATTGGTCGGTCCCAGCGAATTCTGATTGTTGATCGTCAGCGTGCCGTTCACGTTGACCTGCCCCAGCAAAGCGGGGTTCGCCGTGGCCAGCACCATCCGGCCCAGGCCCGTCTTACTGAACGCATTGCCCAGTCCGCTCGCCACCGGCGTGCTCACGGTCATTGTGCGGCCCGTCACCACGCTCACGGTCGAAGCCGCGAAGCCTCCCAAATTCAGTGAAGTCCCGGCTGCCTGTGCCGTCACTCCCGCCGGCGTTGTCACGGCCAGCGTCGCCCCCGTTACGTTGTGCCACACCGGGCCATTCAACGTGAAACTGCCCGTTCCACCCAAATTCAACGTCGTCGCCGCGGCCAAATCGATCGGATTCGGCAGTGTCAGCGCGCCGCCCGTGCTGCTTCGCAGCGTCGTTGCGGTCGTTGTGCGGGCGCTAATCCCCGCTGCCGCGCCGCTTGCGCCGGCAACTGCTCCCGCGTTGGCAATCGCCAGAGTTCCCGCCGATAGCCACAACGCACCGCCTTCCTGCGTCACCGTGGGCGTTGCCAAGGTAACTCCGCCACTCAAAGCGCCCGTCGTCACAGTTGGCAGATCGCGATTGAGCAGCCCCCCCGCGAACGCAATGTTCGAAAAGGTATAAATCGTTCCCGCCAAAGTCGGAGCCGGAACCGTCACCAGACCCGCCGCACCCAGCAACACATTGAAAGCGTTTTGCAGCAAGGCTTGCGTCGGACCAGTCGCTGGCACGTCCACCACCACGCTGGATCCGCGGAACGACAATGTGAACGAGCCGGCCGTGCTGGCCGTTTGCGTGATCGCCAAATTGAACGTCTCGTTGATCGGAGCCAGCAAGTTGCCGCTGTTCGTCAACGTCAACGTGCCCGTCCCTTGCTTATCGATCCGTCCACCGCTCACCACGCCTTCAATCTGCAATTGATTGGGCCCAAAGCCAGCGGCTGCCGGACTGATCACCCGCTGCGTGTTGCCGGAGACATTCAAATTCACATTGACGATCGGCAAGATCGTGGCCGGTGGCGAATCCACCAGCGCGTTGCCACCCAATGCATTCGTGGACGTGGACGTGGTCAAATTGCCAGCTAACCGCAGCACGCTATTCGTTCCGCCCCCAATCCGGGCCGAGTTCCCCAAACCCGTCTGCAACGTCGTCGTGCCACCCAGCGTTTCCGTCCCTGCCGTGGCCAGCGTTACCAAACCGCTCGCCTCAACCGTCACGTTAATCGAGTCGCTAATCTGCTCGGTCGTATTACCCCACGTCAAACCGTCTGCCCCCAAACCGCCAAAACCATTGCCCACCGTGAGCGGACCGACAATCGCACCGTTCGCACCGACCGCTAATGTCTTCGACAGGTTGAGCGTACCTTCGTTGACGAAGGTCGTTCCCGTATTTGTGTTCGCGGTGGTTCCCGAAAACCGCAGCGTGCCCGGCAAAATCTTTGTCAAGGCTTGATTGCCGCCAATCACGCCAGACACATCCAAGAGACCTACCGCATCGACGACGCCAATCGTCGTTGCACCGCTTAGAGTCAGCATCACCCCCGGCAATGTTCCTTGCGAAAACGTGCTCGTTCCGGCCACGCCCACAATCGCCCCACGGCCGCCAAAGCCGATCCCCGTTACCGTCAAGCCTTCGCCGGTTACCGCCACATTATTCGCTTCCAGCGTCGCCTGGTCCGAAACGATCGTCGGATTCGCGACCGTGCCCAGCGCCGTCGCATTGCTCACCCGCGTCCGGCCCGCGCCAATAGTCGTTAAGCCCGTATAGGTGTTCGCACCGCTCAACTCCAATCGCCCCGCCCCGGCTGTCGTCACACTAGCCGAACTCCCCGGCGTAGTGTTGGTGATCGCCAGCGTCCCCTGGGCACCTTCGGTCGTCGTGGCAGCCGTGAACTCCGCCGTGTTGGGAAATACGGGTGCCACGGCGGTTGTCTGTGCTTGGTTTCCCGTAATTCGGGTGCCAGCAAACGTGAACACATAGGGGCCGTTGATGCTGCCCGGCACCGGTACCGTCGCGATGTTGCCGGTGCCCCAAACCGTAATGAGCGCTGCTTGGATTGCAGCGGCAACGTTCGTGGCCGTTGGGCTCGCCGGAATCGTCACTGCCGCCGTCGTCGCACCGTTGCCCCCCAGGGTAAATATTTGCCCGGCGATCGGCGCTGCCGGGAAAGTTAGCGTTTGAACTTCCGTAATCGGCGCCGCGGTCGTCTGTGCTCGGTCTCCCGGAGCCAGCGTGCCCTGGAAGGTGATCTGGAACGCAGAAGTCAAATTGGCTGGCGTCGACAGCGTTGTGTTGCCGCTCCCCCAAATCGTATCGAGCGCAGCTTGAAGCGCAGTACGAACGGTGGCGACGACTGGGCTCGCGGGAATCGTCACCGTTGCCGACGTCGTACCATTGGTCATGGTAAATTGCCCGGCAACCGGCGTTGACGCGAAAGTTAGCGATTGAACTTCCGTAATTGTCGTCGCGGACGTCTGCGCTCGGTCTCCCGGAGCCAGCGTGCCGGCAAACGTGAACACGTACGGGTCGGTTATGCTCGCGGGCACCGGCATCGTGGTATTGCCGGCACCCCAAATCGTATCAAGCGCCGTTTGGATTGCGGCGGTTACGCTCGCGGCAGTTGGGCTCGCGGGAATGGTTACGGTCGCCGACGTCGTACCGTTGGTCAGGACGAAAGTCCCGCTCGTCGGCGTTGCCGCGAAGGTTAGCGATTGAACTTCCGTATCCGTCACCGTACCGGGCGTAACCGTCGCCGAACTGGGCACAACCGACGTCGAACCGTTGGTAACCGTTGCCTGTGATGGCACAACCGACGTCGAACCGTTGGTTACCGTTGCCGTTGATGGCACAACCGCCGCCGCACCGTTCGTAGTCGTCGCCAGTGCAGGCAAATTCAGCGACAGGGATGTCTGTGCTCGGTTCCCCGTAGCTAGCGTGCCTGCAAACGTGATAACGTACGGGCCGTTGATGCTGGCCGGAACCGGTATAATCGCGATGTTGCCGGTGCCCCAAATCGTAATAAGAGTTGCCTGGATTGCAGCGGCAACGTTCGTGGCCGTTGGGCTCGCCGGAATCGTTACCGATGCCGTCGTCGTGCCGTTAGTCAGGTAATAGATCGCGCCAGCCGCCGGCGTTGCCGGGAAGGCTAGCGTTTGAACTTCCGCCACCGACGCCGCGCCGTCTGTCGTTGTCGCCAGCCCGACCAAATTCGAGGCCACGGTTGTCTGTACTCTGTCTCCCGTAAGTAGGGCACCCTGGAAGGTGATCACGAACGCCGAGGTCAAATTGGCTGGAGTCGATACCGTTGTGTTGCCGCTCCCCCAAATCGTATTGAGTGCAGTTTGAATTAGCGCTTGAACGTTCGCCGCTGTCGGACCCACGGGAATCGTCACCACCGCCGAGGTCGTACCGTTGGTTAGGACAAATGTTTGCCCCGCCGTTGGCGTTATCGGGAAAGTGATTGATTGAACTTCCGCCGCCGTCGCCGAACCGTTCGTCGTCGTCGCCTGGCCGGGCAGATTGGTCGTCACCGACGTCTGTGCTTGGTTCCCCGTAACTAGCGTGCCTGCAAACGTGATAACGTACGGGCCGTTGATGCTGGCCGGAACCGGCATCGTCGTATTGCCGCTTCCCCAAATGGTGTTGAGCGCCGTTTGAATCGCATCGCGAACGGTCGTGGCCGTTGGGTTCGCCGGAATGGTCACCGGTGCCGTGATCGTGCCGTTGGTCAAGACGAAGGTGCCGGCCGTCGGCGCTGCCGCGAAAGTTATCGCTTGAACTTCCGCAATACTCGCCGAGCCGTCTGTAATCGTGAACGGTCCAGAGAAATTGGACGACACATAAGTCTGTACTCGGTCTCCCGGAGCTTGGCTACCGGCAAACGTGAAGACGTACGGGCCGTTAATGCTGCACGGCACCGGCATCGTGGTTGTGGTGGCTCCACCCCAAATCGCATCGAGTGCAGCCTTGATTGCGGCTGTTACATTGATTGCCGTCGGGCCTGCCGGAATTGTCACGGTCGATGACGTTGTACCGTTGGTTAGGACGAATACCGACCCAGCCGCCGGCGTTTGCGCAAAGCTTAGCGATTGAATTTCCGCAATGGTCGTCGCGGTTGTCTGGGCTCTATCTCCCGAAACGAGGCTACCGGCAAACGTGAATTGGTACGGGCCGTTGATGTTGCCCGGCACCGGCATCGTCGTGTTGCCGGCACCCCAAATCGTATTCAAGGCAGTTTGAATCGCCGCGGTAACAGTAATGGCCGTCGGGCTCGCCGGAATGATCACGGTTGCCGACGTCGTACCGTTGCTCAGCAAGAAATTCCCAGCCGTCGGCGTTGCCGAGAAGCTGAGCGATTGAATTTCCGGAATTGCCGACGCAGTTGTCGGTGCTTGGTTCCCCGTGGCCAGGGCCCCGGCAAACGTGAAGACGTACGGGCCTTTAATATCGGCCGGTACCGGCATCGTCGTGGTGTTAGTTCCTCCAAAAATCGTGTCGAGCGCAGCCTTGATTGCGGCTGTAACATTGGCTGCCATCGGGTTCGCCGGAATCGTCACGGTCGCCGACGCCGCACCGTTGGTTAGCATGAAATTCCCGCTCGTCGGTGTTGACGCGAAGGTCAGCGATTGAACTTCCGCAACCGCCAGCGTACCGTTGGAAACCGTGCTCAGTCCCGGCACAACCGCATTTGAACCGGGGTTGACCGTCGCCCCACTGGGAATGACCGACGTCGAACCGGGCGTGACCGTCGTCGAGACAGGCCCGAGCTGGCTGCTCGCGATAATCACCGGAGCGACATTGACATTCGACAAGCTGCCCTGGAAGGTAATTGCGAACGCCGACAACAAATCGACGGGTGCCGAAACCAGTGTATTATTAGGGCCATAGAGCGTATTGAGCGCCGTTTGAATCGCGGCTGTAACATTCGCTGGCGTCGGATCCGCGGGGATGATTACCGGGGCACTTAAGTTCCCAGACCGCAAGACGAACGATGCACCCGCCACCGGTGACAGCGGGAATGTCAGCGATTGAACTTCGTTGCCAAAGTTCCCCAAGCCTGTCGCGTTCCCCACGGATGCCACGATCGTTGGCACGTCGGCACCAGCGAACGGACCCGAGAACGTCACCGTAAACGGGCTCGCGGCGCTGACCACGGCATTCCCGGCTCCCACCAGGTTATCAAGCGCCGTCTGCAAGCCCGTTTGCGTCACTGGCACGGCAACCGTTTGGGCCGTCGTAGTGCCCCGCACCCCAGGCATGCTGAGCGTAAACGTGCTGCTCGCGATTACCGTGCCGCCGCCAATCGTGATCGTTTGAATTTCTTCCGCGACCGTGTCGCCATCGGCAACCACCGCGGAAATCCTCAGATCCACGTCGGCAATGCCGTCAGCCGTCGTAAACGTGCGGGTGGCCGAAGCGCCCGCCGCCGTGTTCAAGTTCAGGTTCATTGCCGCGCCTGCGCCCGGCCCAATGACCACCGGGCTCAAATTGCCCAGCGTGTTCGTTTGATTCGTTTCGATAATGCCGGCCGGTAGAGTCAGCGTGCTGGGGGTTCCCACGTTGGTGTTCGTGATGGTCGCCGCACCGGTCAAACCACTTTCCACCGTCACTTGGCCGGTCAGCGTTTCACTCCCGCCGTTCAGATCCCAAACTCCCGACGAACGCACGGTGATCGTGGCCGCATC
>JANNTN010000317.1:0-18383 GCA_031394445.1 Anatilimnocola sp. | reverse complement strand
GCGACTTGGCGGCCTTGGCTGAGGAGGTCGCTGGCACGCGTTTGGAGTTGATCGACGGTGACGATTTCGACGCGGGCCGCGGGTGCGTAGTGACTGGTCAGGCTGCCGGAGACGCGAGGTGCGGAGGGGGTCTGGCCGGTTGGCAAAGTGCCGAGGACACGCGCGACATCGGCGGCGGTGATCGCGCCGGGGCGGAGGATGGCCGGGGAACCGGATGAAATATCGATGATGGTTGATTCGAGGCCGACGGTGCATTCGCCGCCGTCGAGGATGAGATCGACGCGGCCGGTGAGTTCGTCGATGACGTGTTGAGCACGCGTGCAACTGACGCGGCCGAAGCGATTGGCCGATGGGGCGGCGATGGGACCGCCAAATTCGCGGAGGAGCGCTTGAGCGACCGGATGCGAGGGGACGCGGAGGCCGACGGTGTCGAGGCCACCTGTGACGAGGTTGCTGATCCACTGGTTGCGGCGCAGCACAAGCGTCATTGGTCCGGGCCAATACGCGGAGGCAAGTTTTTTTGCCGCGTCGGGTACTTCGGCGGTGAAGGCGTCGATTTGAGAGGCTTCGGATAAATGGACAATGACGGGATGATCGACGGGGCGACCCTTGGCGGCGAACATCGCTCGGACGGCCGATTCGCTTTCAGCATTCGCGCCGAGGCCATACACCGTTTCCGTCGGGAAGGCCACGAGGCCGCCACGGCGGAGGATGGAGGCGGCCTCACGGATGGAGTCGGTATCGGCGGAGAGAATTCGCGTCATTCAGCCAGGATTTCGGTGAGCACGCGGCCATCGACGTCGGTCATGGCGAGGTTCATGAGGCGGGCGATGGTGGGGGCGATATCGACATTTTTGATTTGGTCGAGTTGGACGCCGGGT
Source organism: Anatilimnocola sp. (assembly GCA_031394445.1). Lineage (GTDB taxonomy): Bacteria > Planctomycetota > Planctomycetia > Pirellulales > Pirellulaceae > CAYLLN01. Next base: position 17,502 of record JANNTN010000317.1, on the reverse strand, counting down.
TTGATGCCGGTGCCGGCGGCGATGAAGGTGGCGTGCATGTAAGCCGGGGTGGGGTCGTGGCCGTGGCTCCCTTTGAGGCCGCCGGCGGTGGCGACCGCTTCGCCGGTCACTTGGGCATCGAAGGAATATCCGGGATTGGTTAGCAGAACGAGATCGGGTGATTCGCCGTTCGTTTCGGGCCGAGGGAGGCCGAACTTGGCGAAGCTATCGGGAGTTACGACGGAGGCGACGCCTTCGAGTTTGGCGAAACTCGCGGACAACTTGGTAATCGTGTCAGCTTTTTTGTCCGTATCGAGGACGTAAATGAATGCGGAGCCGCCTTGAGCGACGCACCAGGCTTTTCGAGTCGTGACTTTTTCCTTGTCGTCGATGGCAACTAAACCGAGTTCCTTCAAGGTGACGTTGGGGCGGATGAATTTTTCGTAGGGGGCGAAGCCGTGATCGGAGACGACGAAGAGGGTGGAACGGCCGGCGAAAGGGGGCTCTTGGAGAGTGTTCCAGATTTCGGCGACGCGTTGGTCGCTTTCATTGACGGCTTTGTAGGCTTCGGGCGTGTGGGGGCCGTAGGCGTGCTCAACGCCATCGGGAGTGACGAGGTGGACAAGGATGAGGTTGGCTTTTTGCTTTTCGAGCAAATGTTGCGTGACGCGTGTGTAGAGAACATCGCGGTCGAACGACTTGTCTTTGCTCCAGCCCCACTCGCCGAGTTTCGAGATGTCGATGCCGGCTTTGCCGAGTTCTTCGACGAAACCGGGAGTCGTGTATTTGGCGTGCAGATCGGCGCGGCCGGCGTCGGGAATGCTCCAGTTGAGCGAATCCGCGGCATTGGTGCAGGGCCAGATAACGCCGCCGCATTTGAGGCCGGCTTTGTGCGCCACGTCGTACAGGGTCGGAACCTTGATAGCCTCGGCTTTGGTCAGTTCGGGGTCGCCAATGTACGTTAGTGCGCGGTCGAGCTTGCGGCTCCAAACGCTGTTGCCGATCACGCCGTGCCGCGCGGGCTGGACACCCGTAACCAGCGAAGTGTGTGAGGGCCAGGTCACGCTGGGGAAGCTAGTGAGCATGCCCTTGGCAGTTGCGCCAGATTTCGCGAGTTTGCGAAGTGTCGGCAGGTCGGCACGTGGGTCGTCGAGATAGCTGGCGGCAAGGCCATCGATGCTGACGAGGACGACGTGGCGGACGGGCGGGCCGTCGGCGGCAGAAACTACGGCTGCGACGCACAGCAGTGGCAGTGCAGCCAGCAATCGAATCAACGAACGCATGAAATACTCCAGCAGTCGAAAGGGTTATTTGTCGATCGCGAGGACCATCGCCCAGGTGGCCCAGCCGCTGGCGGCGCAGGAGATGAATTGGTCCTTGGCGTGGGGGAAGCCGCTTTCATAATACGGTTGAAAGGGCTTGCTGCGACTGACGATGTGCCACGAGCCGTCTTCGAGCTGCGTCTTTAGCAGGTGGGCGATTCCCTTTTGATACGCCGGGTCGCTGGTGGTGAGCTCGCCGGCTTGATGGAGGGCGACGAGGGCGGAGCCGGTGGCGTAAGCGTCGGAGACGAGGGCGGAGGCTAGTTCACCGCCGTCGAGCTGCGCCCAGCCGCCGTCGTCGCGCTGCTTGCCAAGCAGTTCCTTGGCCGCCGCGGAGATATCGGTAGCCGGTGCCGCGGCTGCTTCGAGAGCCAACAGTCGAAAGACGCGGTCTTCGTTATCCTCGATAACTTCCTTCAGTAACCAAGGGCGGACTTGCTCCAGTCGAGCCGCGATGCGATTGCTTTGTTCGGTCGTGCCGTAGGAGGAAAGGCCGTACAAGGCGACATAGGTCGTCGTGAAGGGGCTGGCTTCCGAGGGAGGCCGGTTCGAGTTGTTTTGCCAGTAATCCTTATCCTTGTTGCGCTGCAGCAAGTACTCGGTTACTGCGGCGGTCGTTTCGTCGGATTTATAGCCCGCGGCGGACAATGCCCAGAGAGCGTAGCCGGCGGTGTCTGCCTGGCCGCCCTGACCTTTGCCTAGTAGGTAGTTTTCGCGATTGCCGTTAAGAAACGTGGCGATGAAGGCCGATTGGCGGGCAATCTCTTCGTCGTCGATTTTGAAGCCGTGGTCTTTGGCGGCCATGAGTGCGAAAATGGGCGGGCCTTGTTGGTGGCAGGCGAAGCAGGTGCGGTTTTCGCGGTGGCCGGCGGCACCGGCGGTGAGAAGAGGCAGGGACTTTTCGATGGAGGCACGGAGGGTCGATTGCGAAACCGCCGGTTCTTCGGCTGAAGCACAAATTCCGATGCACAGGATTAATGCGGCGGTAAATAAAATTGAGATTCGCGCGAACATGTGAGAGTACTCCCGCCTGGATTCGACACACGAACCAATATACTGCTCGGCTGCCGTACTTAGTACGTCAGTACTGAGTACGATATACATGGAAAGCTAAACTCGTTTCCATTTGCCTGCCTTGTTCCTCTCCGCCTTGTCCGAAGTCCTTTGTCTAACGCTACTCAGACTCACGATTCGTATCAGCAGGCTTTGACCGCCGTCGAGCAGACGCTCGACCGGGTGCGGCAGTGCAGCGACGATGAAAAGACCCGACTGCGGGCGGAGTTGGCGGGCCTGCGGCAGATGCACGATAAGCTGCTGAGCGGGCGGGTGGAGATCGTGATTTTTGGGGAGATTTCAACGGGGAAGAGTGCGATCATCAATGCGCTGGTCGGGCGGGACGTGGCGAGCGTCGATGTACGCGGCGGCTGGACCCGCGAGATTTGGCATGTGGAGTGGGATGGGACGGGCTATACGCTGCCGGGGCTGGGCGAATCGCAAGTCGTGCTGGTCGATACGCCGGGGATCAACGAAGTCGGCGGCGGTACACGAGGCGAAATGGCTCGCGAGGCGGCGCAGCGGTCGGATTTGGTGCTGTTTGTCACCGATTCGGATTTGAACGAAACCGAGCATTCGGCACTGGTCGAACTGGCAACGTTTCATAAGCCGTTGATTGTGGTGCTGAACAAGGTCGATTTGTATTCGCGGGAGCAGCGGGAACGGCTGCTGTCGGTGCTACGGCAGGAGCGACTGGCTGAGATTGCGCCGCCGGAGCATGTGGTGACGGCGGCGGCGGACCCGCGGGAGCGCGAGTATGTGATTCAGGGGGCGGATGGGAGCGAACGGAGTGAGTGGCGGACACCGCAGCCGGACGTGGGTGAGGTGAAGGCGTTAATTTTGGAGATGCTGGATCGGGAGGGGTTGTCGCTGATTGCGCTGAACGCGGCGCTGTATGCGGCTGACAAGAGCGACCGGGTAGCGGCGCTGCGGGTGAAATTGCGGAACAATCGAGCGCAGCAAGTGATTTGGAGTTATGCGACGTTGAAGGTGATTGGCGTGGGGCTGAATCCGGTGCCGATCGCGGACGTGCTGGGCGGGACGGCCATTGATGCGGCAATGATTGGCACGCTCGCAGCGGTGTATGGCTTGTCGATGTCTCGTTCGCATGCGACGGAACTGGCGGCGTCGATCGCGTCGGCGGCGGGGCTGATGACGGCCGGGGTGCTGGCTTCGACGGCGCTGATGTCGCTCTTAAAAGGATTGACGTTTGGCAAATCGACGCTGCTGACGGCGGTGCCGCAGGGACTGGCGGGCGGGTTTGGGTCGTATATTGTTGGGCAAGCCGCACAGTACTACTTTGAGCATGGCGGGAGTTGGGGCGGGGAGAATCCGAAGACGGTGGCGAAGCGAATTTTGGCAAATACGGATAAGCAGTCGGTGCTCGAACGGTTGCGTGGTGAGATTAGCAAGCGGCTGGCGATTAATCCCTATGGAAGGGCAAGGGGGACGAAATGAAAGTTGTTGCGCTGGGGCGAGAGGATGTGAAGCCGCTGGAGGTGCCGGAGCGGTTTCGGATGGAGATTGTGTATTTCATGACGCTGCCGGGAGAGCACGGCGCGCCGGTGAAGATGGAGGAAAACGAGTATTGGATTGATCTCGACGAGGCCAAAAAATGGCTCGACGAGCAAGTGGTTTATGTCGTGTCGCCGCTGGATGCGGAGAACCAAGCGGAGATTGAGTTAACCGAATATCACGAGGCGTTTTTGCAGTGGGTGGTGGATCATGAGGCGCGGCACGTAAGGGTCGGATCATAGATCGACTTGTGACGGTGCCGGTTTCATGTTCGCTTGATGTTTTTCGACGAAGGCTTTGATTTTGGCGAGGACTTCGGGGTTGTTTTCGGCGACGTTGTAGTTCTCACCCGGATCGACCTCGAGGTTGAAGAGTTGCGGGGGATCTTGTTTGTCGGCCTTGGGCTGGCCGTAACCGGGCTGGGTGAGGAAGTGAGCTTTCCACTTGCCTAGTCGGACGGCCATGAGGTCGTAGGAGCGATAGAAATACATCTCGTTGCGCGGGCTCTTGCCGCCAGTTAGCACGGGGGTGATGTCGTAGCCGTCGAGGGGGCGGTCTTTGGGAGCGTCGATGCCGGCGATGGCGCAGAAGGTCGGTAGAAGATCGAGCGTGCTGGCGAGTTCCTGGCAGGTGGTGGCGGCGGGGACTTTTCCGGGTTGCCAAGCGATGGCCGGCTCGCGCATGCCGCCTTCCCAGGTGGAGCCTTTGCCTTCGCGGAGGAGGCCGGCGGAGCCGCCTTGCTGGTTGTAGGTGAGCCAGGGGCCGTTGTCGCTGGTGAAAATGACGAGCGTTTTTTCAGCGAGACCGGAATCGCGAAGGGTGTCGAGAACGACGCCGACGCTGTGGTCGATTTCTTCGACGGTGTCGCCGTAAAGACCGCGGCGGCTTTTGCCTTCGAATTCTGGCGAGGCGAAGAGCGGCACGTGCGGCATGTTGTGCGGCATGTAGAGGAAGAAGGGCTGATCCTTGTGCTCGCGGATATAGCGAACAGCTTCTTCGGTGTAGCGCTTGGCAAACAGGTTTTGGTTGGCGGGCCGCTCGATGATTTCAGCGTTCCGCATGAGCGGAAGATTCCAGTATTCGGATTTCGGCTTGGCGTAGGCGGCTTTTCCCTTGGGGGAGGTCGCCACGCGGTCCATGTCGTTGACGTAGGGGGTGCCGTAGAAGTAGTCGAAGCCGTGCTTGCTGGGCAGAAATTGCGGGAGGTGGCCGAGGTGCCATTTGCCGATGCAGGCGGTGGCGTAGCCTTTGGTTTTCAGCAGTTCGGCGATGGTGATTTCGTCGGGTTGAATGCCGCCTTTGGATTCGGGAAAGAAAACACGCTTGGCACCGCAAAGGCCGTTGCGGGGCGGGAGGCGACCGGTGAGGAGTGCGCCGCGGCTGGGGGTGCAGACTTCGGCGGCGGAATAGAACTGGGTGAATTTCATCCCCTCGCGGGCCATGCGGTCGAGGTTGGACGTTTTGATTGTGGGGTGGCCGTAGCAGGCGAGGTCGCCGTAGCCGAGATCGTCGGCGAAGATGACGACGAAGTTGGTGGGGCCGGCGGCGCGAGAAATCTCACACAGAGGCACGGAGGCACAGAGGAGGGAGAGGATTAGTAATAGGAATGTTGAGGGGAGGGGGCGGGGAGTAATTTTATTGAGAGATTCGGTCATAAGTTGTTGTGGTGTGGATGGTTGTGGAAATTGGCTACGCGCTAATGTTTAGGGTTTAAGGGTTTTGTGTAGGGTTTGGGAGGGAAGTTGAGGGTTTGGGGTATGAGCCGGGATGATGAGGTGGATAGCAGGGAGGGATTTGCTGTGGCCCCAATATAGAGATTGCGATTGGGCGAAAAAACCGGGCGGGATTTTTGGGGAAAGTTGCGTGTGAAGGGCAAATATGGATATTGACATCCAATTTAGGACCGGTAGGCTTAGCATAACTGGATACGAGCATCCAGTTATGCCGAAAAGAATTGCAAATCAAGGAGATAGGACATGAAACGCATCGATGAAGGGCGACTGGAATCGGACACGATGTATCGCATGGGATACGTGAGCGAGTTCATGGGTTTTGGCGAGGAAGACATTCGCGCGATTCAGGGGGCGGCGGGGCACTTGGCTCCGCTGGTGCCGGTGTTGGTGGATGCGGTGTATGAGAAGTTGTTTTCTTACGATGCGACGAAGCGGCATTTTGTGCCACGGCAGTCGGGGTATGACGGACCGGTGCCGGAGAGCTTGGAGGCACTGGAGCAGAATCATGCGATGATTCAGTTTCGCAAGCAGCACCTGGGGCGGTACTTGGTGGCGCTCGTGACCCGTGAATATGACGCCAAGATGATCACGTATCTGGACCTGGTGGGCAAAATGCACACGCCGAAGGCGGGGTCGGCGGAGCTGAATGTGCCGCTGGTGCAGATGAACGCGCTGCTCGGTTTTGTCTCCGACGCGCTGCTGAACGTGATTCTGGGGTTGGGCCTGGATCGGGAGGCAGAGATTCGCACGGTGCGGGCGTTTAATAAGCTGCTGTGGCTGCAGAACGATTTGATCACGCGGCATTATCAAGCTGCGGGCACAGAGGCGGAACTTCAGGCAGCGTAGTTCTAGTGAGGTACACGGTCATGTCACGCACGTTTTCCATCGTCCTGTTCTGTGGTGTTGCAGCAATTGCTGGCGGGCAGGAGTTTGAGCAGGAGCCGATTCGGTATAGCCAGTCGCGGCCGGAGAATCGGGTTTCGCGATTGATCGAGCGAATCAAATCGGAGGAGACGAAGCTTACGCATGACGAGCAGTTTGGATTTTTGCGGTCGCTGCTGGCGGAGCTGGAGGTGCCGGTGGAATCGCAGATGCTGGTGTTTTCGAAGACGAGTTTGCAACGGCACCGGATCGCGCCGAAGACACCGCGCGCTTTGTATTTCAACGACGATGTGTATGTCGGCTTTTGCCAGGATGGGGATGTGCTGGAGATTTCGGCCGACGATCCGCAGCTTGGGACTGTGTTCTATACGCTGGAACAGGACGAGTTGCTGACGCCGAACATTCGACGGCAGACCGACAATTGCTTGATTTGCCACGGGTCGTCGCAGACGAAAGAAATTCCCGGGCATGTGGTGCGGTCGGTGTTTACCGATGCGAGCGGCTTGCCGATTTTGTCGTCGGGCTCGTATCGCATCGATCATACGAGCGCGATCGAGAAGCGATGGGGCGGGTGGTATGTGACGGGGACGCATGGCGAGCAGAAACATTTGGGCAATTTGATTGTGCGAGGGCGGCTGGAGCGTGACGAAGTCGATAATTCGGCAGGGCAAAATCAGACGTGCCTGGACGGGCGATTGGAAACGGCGAACTATCTTTCGCCGCACAGCGATATCGTGGCGTTGATGGTGCTGGAGCATCAGGCGGATGCCCATAACCTGATTGGGCGGGCCAATTTTTTGACGCGGCAGGCGCTGCACTATCAGGAATCGTTGAATCGCGAACTCAAGGAGCCGGCGGACCGGGTGTGGGATAGCACGAAGAGCCGCATCAAGAGCGCGGGAGAGCCGCTGGTGGAGTATTTGCTGTTCAGCGGAGAAGCGGAGCTGACAGCACCGATTCGCGGAACGTCTGGTTTCGCGGAAAAATTCGCTCAGGCGGGGCCGCGGGATCGGAAAGGGCGATCGCTACGGGAGTTCGATCTCACGAAGCGGATGTTTCGGTATCCGTGCAGCTATTTGATTTATTCGCCGAGCTTTGCGGAGTTGCCGGGGGAGGTGAAGGAGTATGTGCTGCGGCGGATGCGGGAAGTGCTGAGCGGGGAAGATAAATCAGAGAAGTTCGCGCATTTGACGGAGGGGGATCGGGTGGCGATGCGGGAAATTTTGGAGGAGACGTTGCCGGGGTGGGGAGGGTAGGGGAGCCGCGAGGACGCGGGGGCTAAGCGGGGGAGGGAAGAGCAGGCGGCTGCTTGTCGGGGTGGAGGTAGATGAAGCTTTTGCCGAGGCGGCCGTTGTAGTTGCCGGCGGAGATGCGGAGGAGGCCGGGAGTGTTCACTGAGGCGGCGATGGCGGCTTGAGTGGCGTGAATGATGGCCTGGAGATTATGGCCATTGATGATGATCTCCATGACGGAGCGGACGTTATCGGGGAGCTCGGATTTGGCTCGGGGGTCGCCGACGAGTAGGGGGCAGAATTTTTCGTAGGTGCTGGCGAAGGAGAATTTGTATTTGCTGCCGGCTTTGGAGCCACTGCCGGCGATGCCGCCGGGGAAGGGCATGATGACGCCGGGGCAGGATTGGACGGCGATCACACCCGCTTCGGCGGCGGCGAGGGCGGCCTCTTCCGTCTCGCCAAAATACCAGAGGTTGCCGCCCATCAGGCCGTCGGCATAGCCGAGGCGGCGATCGAGGATGAATTCGCCGCCGAGGGTGGGAATCCACCACATTTTGCGGCCGTGGCGCTCGATGCGCTGTTGAAAGCCGTCGCCGAAGAAGGCGATTTTGCGGCCCATTTTGAAGTAGGCTTCGGTGTCGAGCAGGTTGAAGCAGGCGGCGGTGGGGCAGGTGAGAATGTTTTGGCTGATGCGGACGAGGGCGGCCCGCTCCAGCGCTTCGACGCGGTCTTTGCGGAAGCGAGGCATGTGCAGTTGGATGATCGCGCCGGGGCGGCCGTCGGGCGTGGCAAAAGATTCATCGCCGCCGGGGCCGACGTAGCGGTCGAGGCCGGCTTCGCAATCGCAGAGGATGGTGCTAGAGCCGTTGCCGGTGGCGGCGCTAGCGGCATGGTCGAGCCAGGTGCGATTGCGGGCGGTGATGAGAAATTCGACGTAGATGCTGCGGAAGGCTTCGGCGTAGGTGTCGTCGATGACAGCGGGCATGCGGAGGGATGAGGGATGAGGGGTGAGGTCAGAGGGCAGAGATCAGTAGCGGCCGGGGCCGGTGTAGGTGGCGTTCTCGGTGACGATTTTGTCCATGAAGACGTCGTGGGGGCTGAGGATGAGGTTGTCGAACAGTTGCGATTCGTAGCAGAGGCCGATGAGCTTGCAGTCGGGGCGGACTCGGTCAAGCAGGCGGTCGTAGTAGCCCTGGCCGTTGCCCATGCGGCCGCCGTGACGGCTGAAGCCGACGCCGGGGACGATGACGAGGTCGATTTCTTCGGGCTGGAGTTCTTTGCCGGGCTCGCCCCAGCGGTCGTGCGGGGGTTCGAGGATTTTCCATTTGCCAACGATGAGTTCGTCCATGCTTTGCAGCCACCAGAGGCCGAGCTTGTTGGCCCCGACTTCGTCCACGGTGCAATAAGGAACGATGATGCGCTTGCCACTGGTCAGGGCAGCGGGCAGGGCCTGGCGTGTGCGGAGTTCTGACCGGCAGTCGAGATACCAGAGGACAGTGGAGGCGGCTTGATATTCGGGCAGATCGAGCAGGCGGGCGATGGCCTGGTCGCTGAGGAGTTCTTTATCGGGCTGGGCGTTACGGGCGTCGTAGGCGGCGCGGCGCATTTGGGCCTTGGCGTCTGGCGTTTCCGTCGTGGAAGTGGTCGTTGTGGAAGTGGTCGTTGTGTTTAGGGACAAGGGGCGGGGCTCCTGGGTGGCGGAAGGTGTGAAACGGGCATCCACGCTCAATAAAACGATGCAGTTTTGTGGCTGGTCTGTCAATCGGGCGGCAGAAGCGTGCAGATTCGCACAGTGCGCGGCGATTCTGTGACGTGGTCGCACGGTTGGCGACGGTGCGAGGTGAAAGGATGAATCGCTACTGAGTGCGGGATAGAGGAAATTGCACAAACAATCGTGCGGTTGTAAGGCGGTTTATTCTTCCGCTGGTGAAAGGAGTTGTGATTCAGGCTTGGTTGGCACAGCGGGTGCGTAAGGGAGGCCGCGACGATGGTTGTGGAGTTCGGGAAAAGCGCGGCGGTGGAGTGGAATGGGAATGAGCACCTGTGGAATGAAATGCGAGGGGCATAATACGGTCCCGCGCTGGCGCGTCGGGTTGGTGTTGGTGGGCTTGTTGATGGTGGGGTGTGGGCCGCAGGGGGAGCTGGTTTATTCGGCGCGAGAAGAGTTGAGAGAGTTTCCGGCGAAGCATCAGAACCAAATTGCGGCGGCGCTGAGCAAATATTTTGGGACGCCGCGGTATCCGAAATTCATGCAGCCTGCGCCGGAGGATAAGCAGCCGGCGGATGCGAAAGAGCCGTTGCTGGTCGAATCGCTGGACCGAATGCATCTACAGCACGGCCGCGAGGTTTATACGCGGCAATGTGCGGGTTGCCACGGGACGACGGGTGACGGTAAAGGGCCGGCGGCGGCGTACTTGAACCCGCCGCCACGCGATTACCGGCTGGGGCGGTTTAAGTTTGCGAGCACGCCGCGGGGTTCGAAGCCGCGGCGCGAGGACTTGGTGCGGATCATTCGGCATGGGGCGAAGGGAACGAGCATGCCGACGTTTCGATTTATTGCCCAGGAAGATTTGGAAGCGGTCATCGACTATGTGATTTTGCTGAGCTCGCGAGGCGAGGTCGAATATCGGTTGATGAAGTTTTCTGAAGGGCAGTTGGGCGAGGACGACGACATTGATCCACAAGTGGTGTCGGAACAAGCGCAACTCATTGCCCAGTCGTGGGCGGATGCGGATTTGAATATTGTGCGGCCGCTGACGCCGCAGCCGCAGTACACGCCGGAATCGGTCGAGGCGGGGGCGCGGGCGTTTGTGCAACTGAATTGTTACAAGTGCCACGGGCCCGATGGACGGGGAAACAAGCAGTTTGATGTGGGTAAAGATGACTGGGGCCGGATTGCTTACGCGGCTGATTTGACGACCGGCATGTTGCACGGGGGACGGCGGCCGGTGGATATCTATCGCCGTATTTATTCAGGAATTAACGCTACGCCGATGCCGGCGTTTGCTCAGCCGGACACGGGCAAGGGGGAAACGGAACTGCAGCGGAGCCAGACGATTTGGAATCTGGCGCACTTCATCACGACGGTGGTCGAGGGGAAGTCGTTGCCGGCAGAGATTATCGAGGCAGAGATTAAGGAGCAGTTGAAGAATCAGCCGGGGACGGGGGCCACTTCGGCCGCTGCCGCCGTGCCGTAAGTTTTTCATTTTTTAAACGCGGTGGCGTTACTGAGATCAATTACACGGCAGGCGAGACGCCTGCCCCACGACAACGATGACAGAAAAAGATTTAACCGCGATACAACGAGAACTGCTGGAGCTGCGGAGTCGCGTGGCGCAGTTGGAGGCAGAGGCGAGTGCGCGCGAGGACGAGCCGAGCACGGAATGGACGCGGGCGTACTACCTCACGTATTACGCGACGACGGGGTTCTTTTTGGGGATGGTGGCGGCAGCGGCGAGCTTGCTGTTCAACGTCGTGGGGGCAATGTTCGCGGGGCTGCATCCGCTGCAACTGATTCGCGTTTATTTGACGTTTGGCTTGGGGGAGCGGGCGCTGGCGTTGCAATCGAACGACGGCGATGGCGGGCTGACACTGATTATTGGCTGTTGCCTGTACATCGCGACGGGGATGCTGCTGGGTGCGCTCTTTCAGGTGGTGCTGAGCCGGTTTACGGAAGACGGTGGAACATTGGTGAAGCGGCTGGCGATCGCGAGCGTGCTGGGGCTCGTGGTGTGGTTTGTGAATTACTACTTGCTGCTGTCGTGGATCCAGCCGGCGTTGTTTGGCGGGAATTGGATTTTGACGCAGATTCCGCCGTGGGTGGCGATTCTGACGCATCTGGTGTTTGGCTGGACGATGGCGGTGGTGTATCCGCTGGGCAAGTATGAACCTTATCGCGTGGTGACGGAGTGAGCATGTCTGAGCATGTGAAAAGTGTGGATGCGCCGCGGCATGCGGACCTGGTCGATGAGCGGCTGGTGCGGTGGTATTTCTACGCAGCACTGACGTACCTCACAATTTCGATGCTGGGCGGATTGCTGATGGCGTTTCAGCTCATCAAGCACAATCCGCTGAATGGGATCGAGTTGTTGTCGCCCGGCCGCTGGCGGATGATTCACACCAACGCGATTGCGTATGGCTTTTTGGCGAATGCGTTTTTGGGGGCGCTGCATTGGGCGGTGCCACGGCTGACGTTTCACAAGGTGGCCAGCCGAGTGTTGTCGTATTTCATTTTTGGGGCGTGGCAGGTCATTGTGCTGAGCACGGCGGCGGGGATTGTGATTGGGCCGACGTTTCAAGATCAGCCGTGGGTAATGGAGCTGGCAAAGACGTGGCATATCTCGATGAGCTTGGGGGCGCAGGGCTTGGAATGGGGTGAGACGCCGTTTTGGATTGACCCGCTGGCGATGGTGGGCTTGCTCTTGGTGGGCGTGAATTTCATGACGCCGATTGCGCAGAGCAAGGGACCGCAATATGTGACGCTGTGGTATTTCATGGCGATGTTTGTGTGGACGCCGCTGACGTATGCGATGGGTAATTTTCTGCCGGAATATACCGTGGCGGGGACGAGCGCGGGGGCGATTGGAGGCTTGTTCATTCACGACCTGGTGGGACTGTTTGTGACGCCGCTAGGGTGGGGGCTGATGTATTACTTTGTGCCGATCATGCTGAAGAAGCCGATTTGGAGTCACGGCTTGTCGCTGGTGGGCTTTTGGGGGCTGGCGTTCTTCTATCCGCTGCAGGGGATTCATCACTTTTTGTACACGCCGATTCCGATGTTTTTGCAGTATGGGGCTGTGATTTCGACGATCGCCGTGGAGTTGGTGGTGGCGACGGTGGTGATCAACTTCTTTGGCACGCTGTGGGGGCGCGGGAAGGCGTTTTTCGACAACCTGCCGATTCGCTATTTCTATACAGGGATGGTTTTTTACTTCATCACGTGCTTTCAATGCGCGCTGCAGGTTACGCTGACGTTTCAGAAGCTGATTCACTTTACCGATTGGGTGGTGGGGCACGCTCACCTGGTGATGTTTGGCGTGTTCTCGCTGTGGCTGTTCGGAATCATGACGTATTTGTTCCCGCGGCTGCTGGGGCGGGAGTGGTATAGCCGCAGTTTGTGCGAATGGCACTATTGGCTGTCGGCGGTGGGGCTGTTCGTGATGTTTCTCGACCTGACGATGGCGGGCATTTTTCAGGGTTATTACTGGGCATCGCTGCAGCCGTGGGAGGCTTCGGTCGATGGCTCGCAGCCGTTCTGGATTGTGCGCGTAGTGGCGGGTTTGGCGATGTTCGGTGGGTTGTTGTGCTTTTTGTACAACTTGGGGATGACGATTCGCGGGGCGCGGGCGGCGGAATCGGCGGTGCCGACATCGGTGGCGGCGCTGGGGGCGTAGGAAGAGGTCAGGGGTCAGGGGTCAGAAATCCGAGACTTGAGAAGCGAAAATGTTTGAATCGAAAACCGGAATTTTGTTCATCGCGGGGGTCGGCTTTTTTCTGTTTGCTTTTTTGAGCAACGGGGCGCTGCCGATGGTGATGTATAAGGATCTGCCCGAGAAGACGGCGGAAGAGGTGGTGAATCCGCGCCTGGTGCGGCAGTTTCGCGATTTGCAGGAGCGGTGGCCGGAGGCGTTTACGGCTGCGTTTGGCGAATTGGCGCAGCAAAAGAATGTGCCGCCGGGGGCGGAAGCGGCGGAGCGGGAGCAAATTGAGTCGGAGAACGCCAAATTGCAAGAGCAGGTGACGGCGAAGGCCGCGGAGGCGCTGCGGTTGGGTCGGCAGGTGTATATCGGCGAGGGTTGCTGGCACTGTCATAGCCAATTCATTCGGCCGGTGTCGAACGAATCGCTGCGGTTTGGGCCGGTGAGCAAGACCGAGGAATATCAGAACGAGTTGCAACGGCCCGTGATGTTTGGGACGCGGCGCGTGGGGCCGGATTTGAGTCGCGAAGGGGGCCGGCGGAGCAACGATTGGCACGCGGTTCATTTCTTTCGACCGGAATTGGTTTCTAGCGGATCGCCGATGCCCGAGTATCCATGGTTTTTTGATGGGGCACCGGATAAGCCGAATCGGCGGGGACTGGCGCTGATGGCCTACATTCAGTGGCTGGGGTCGTGGCAGGAGAGCTATCCGTATTACGAAGAATTGGAAGAAATGCGAGGAGGAGATTAACGATGGCTATACAGACGAATCGGATGCAGGTGCGGATCACGCTGCTGCTCGCGGTGTTGATTTTGATTCCCAGCGGGTATGGCTTTGCGGGGAAGTTTATCGAGCTGATTCGCGTGTATCGCGGGGAATCGGACGGGGCGTTTGCCGTCGCACCGATGATGAATTATTTGCTGGCGAGCCTGGGGTTCTTTTGCTTACTGCTGTGGGCAGCTGCTCACGGGATGTTTCGGGATATTGAGAGCCCGAAGTATGAGATGCTTGTGAGGGAAGAGGCGCTGGAGGCGGAAGGTCGCAGGATCTAGTCACTTGTCATTGGTCATTAGTCATTTGAGAAGAGGCGATTGAAAGTCATGCCCACTGAAGATACGCCGGCGGAAGTTGAACATCAGCACCACAACTATGTGGGGAACGATATTCCGTGGTATGTCCGCGCGATTTGGATTGGTTTTTGGATTTTTGCGGTGGTCTATACGATTCGGTTTGTGTTTCCGGCATTGCAGGCGGAGCTGTTTCAGCGGCCGTGAGCATCCGGGGCGGAGAACAGTTTGTGTCGGCCGAAAATCATGAAGAACGTAGCGGGCAATTTGACGATTGGCAGCGGCGACCGACAGCGTGTTTCGGGTGAATCGCCAAGTGCAGCGAGCCGGCGGAGCGTGGACGATTGCTGCCACTTTTGCGGATTGCCGATTGATGGCTCTGGAAACATTGGCGAAGTGCGGTATTGCTGTTATGGGTGCCGATTTGCGGCGTCGGTGACGGCGGCGAATGGGGACGAAGCGCAGGCCCGCTGGACGATGACGCGGCTGGGGCTGGCGGTCTTTTTCTCGATGAATGTGATGGTCTTTACGATGCTGCTGTGGTCGCAGCCGAAGGAATTGGCCAGCCCGCTGGTGAGCGCGTGGTATGAACTGGCCCGCTATGCGTGTTTGGTGTTCACGCTGCCGGTGGTGCTGCTGCTGGGCGGGCCGTTGGTTGAGGACGCGGGGGCGGAGTTGAGGCGAGGGCGGCCGTCGTTGAGTCTGCTCTTGTGTGTGGGAGTCGGTGCGGCACTTATCTATTCGGTGTGGTCGCTATTTGTCGGTGGGGGGCATGTTTACTTTGAAGTGGCTTCCACGATTTTGCTGGCTGTGACGCTGGGGCGGTGGATGGAGGCGAGTGGTAAGCTGAAAACGACGGCGGCATTGCGGGGGCTCAAGCAACTTTTGCCCGATCGGGTGCGGTTGTTACGCGCGAGTGGCAGCGAGGAGCTGGTGGATTGCGCGGAACTGGCGGCGGGGGACGAGTTTCGTGTTTTGCCCGGTGAGCGCGTGGTGGCGGACGGGGAGATTGTTCGTCATGAGGCAGCAGTGGATGAGCAAGCGGTAACGGGGGAGAGCTTGCCGGTTTTTCGCCGCGTGGGGGATCGCGTGATCAGCGGTACGCTGGTGGTGGATGGTCCGCTGGAGATTCGCGCGACGACGGCGGTTGCTGAGGGGACGCTGGCACGAATGATTGAGGCGGTGGCGACGGCTACGGCGGCGCGAACGCGGTATGAGCGGCTGGCGGAGCAAATCAGCGGCTGGTTTTTGCCGGCTGTGATGCTGGTGGCCGTGGCGACGTTTGCCGCGCATGCGTGGCGGGCAGATTTGGGAAATGGAATCTTGGCGGCGCTGGCGGTGCTGGTGATTGCCTGTCCGTGTGCGTTGGGTTTGGCGACGCCGATGGCGTTGTGGGCGGCGGTGGGGCGAGCGGCGCGAGCGGGCGTGCTGATTCGCAGCGGTGATGCGTTCGCGGCGTTGGCGAGCGCGAAGACGATCTGCTTCGACAAGACCGGGACGCTGACGACGGGTGAGGCGGCGGTCGAAATGGTGGTGTACGACGAAGAGGCGGTCGAGAGCGAGGTTCTCGCTGTTGCGCGGGCGCTGGGGCGGTCCTCTAATCATCCGCTGGCGGCGGCGATTGTCCGCTATGTCGATGCTCGGCTGGGGAGTTCGGTCGCGATGGCGTCGGAGATTGTTGTGCGGCCAGGGCGCGGAATCGTGGGGCAGTGTGGTGAGGTTACTGGCACTGCTTATTTGGGCAGCCGGGCTGCGATGGCGGAGTGGGGACAAAAGAGGGCGGACGCAGTGCTGTTGCGTGAAGGTGATGCAGAAAGTGAGACGTTCGTGGCTTGGGGCGGGCAGGTGCGAGGGAGGTTTTTATTTCGGGAGCAGGTGCGGGCGGAGGCGGAGACGACGATTCGTCTGCTCGGGCGGTTGGGGCTGGGTTGTGTCATGTTGTCGGGCGATCGGATCGTGCGAGCAAATGCACTGGCGCGGACACTAGGTCTGGAATGGCGGGCGGAATTGTTGCCGGAGATGAAATTGGCCGTGTTGCGGGAATTGCAGTCGCGCGGGGCTGTTGTGATGGTGGGGGACGGCATCAATGACGCACCGGCGCTGGCGGCGGCGGATGTGGGAATCGCGCTGGGCTCGGGAACGGATATTTCACGCCATTCGGCGCAGATTTGCCTGCTCACGAGCGACTTGGGGCGGCTGCCGTGGCTCGTGGAACTCGCCCGCCAGACGCAGCGGACGATTCGTTGGAATCTGGTTTGGGCGTTTGGCTACAACGTGATCGGGATCGGGTTGGCGGCGGCCGGATGGTTGCATCCGGTAGTCGCGGCGATAGCGATGGGATTGAGCAGTTTGCTCGTGGTGACCAATTCGCTAGCATTGGCGGGGAGCGATGCTGCTCCGGTAACGGAGGTGCCCACGTGATTGAGTTGCCGTTGATTTTTGTGGCGGGGATTTTGGGGACGGCGCATTGTCTGGGGATGTGCGGGCCGTTTGCGCTGGCGATTGGCAGCACGGCTCCGGGTTGGAGAAGCGCGGCGCAAAGACAATTTGTCTATACGGCTGGTCGCGTGTTTACCTATGGCGTGCTCGGGGCGGTGGCCGGATATTGCGGAGCACGGCTGGCGCATTTGGCGGCGGCTATTGTGAACATTCCGGCGATTTTTGCCGTGCTGGCTGGGCTCTTGCTGGTGTGGCAAGGATTGCAGGCGGCGGGTTGGCTGCGTAAGCGCGGTGTAGGGGCGGCGAATGCGCCCTGCCTGGCCGGTGGATTGATGGGGCAGTTTTTACGACAGCCGGGGATGAGTGGTGTGTTCCTGGCGGGGGTGTTCACGGGGTTCTTGCCGTGCGGTTTGCTGTATGGCATGGTGGCACTGGCGATGAGCACGCACGAAGTGATGCTCGGGGCGACAACGATGGTGGTCTTTGGGCTGGGCACGGCTCCGGCAATGATACTGGCCGGGATGAGCGGACGAATTATGAGTATCGCGGCACGCAAGTGGCTGTATGCTGTGGCGGCTTGGTGCTTGATTGTGACGGGGGTGGTTTCCGTGGCCCGCGGCGTGTCGTTTCTGACCATCGGTGATAAGCCGGCTGCCGGCTGCCCGCTCTGTCATCCTTGAGCGGAATTCTCGGAGGCACATGTCGCGGTCGATCGTTAATTTGGTGCTCGATACGTCGCTGCTCGTGGCGTTTTCCGTGCTGGTGTGGTCGGGAGTCATCGTGCGGTTTGTATTTCCGCCGGGACCGGATGCTCGCGGGTGGATGTTGTGGGGACGGAACTACGATCAGTGGTTATCGATTC
>JANNTN010000296.1:0-12302 GCA_031394445.1 Anatilimnocola sp. | reverse complement strand
GAAACCAAACCGAAAGCCCCCACCCGCATCAAGCCTCCCGGCGACATCATCAAGCTCGAAGACCGACTCTACTATCTCCTTCAACCGCCGCTCGAAACGCTCTTCCAGTCCGACTCGCTCCACTTCCCCTTCGAGCCGTTTCCTTATCAGTATCAAGGCGTCGCGTTTCTCTACCCCCGCTACTCCGCAATCCTGGCCGACGAAATGGGCCTCGGCAAAACGATGCAGGCCATCACGACGGTCCGCATGCTGCTGCGAGCTGGCGAAATCAAAACGGTGTTGCTGATCTGTCCCAAGCCGCTCGTCAGCAACTGGCGGCGGGAGTTTAGCCAGTGGGCACCGGAGATTCCGCTGGCGATCGTCGAAGGGGATCAGACCAAGCGGCAGTGGCAGTGGCTGGAAACCAACACGCCGGTAAAGATCGCCAATTACGAACTGCTCTTGCGCGATCGCGACCTGCTCGAAGAGGGGATCGATTTCGATCTGGTGATTCTCGACGAAGCCCAGCGCGTCAAAAACACCAATAGTAGCACCAGCCAGATCAGCCGGGCGATTCGCCGCAGCCGCTCGTGGGCCCTCACCGGCACGCCGATCGAAAACTCCCCCGACGACATCGTCGGCATCTTTGAATTCCTCTCGCCGGGATACTTGCAGCCCGGCATGGCCCCCAAGCGGCTTTCCGAGCTTGTGAAAGACCACATTCTCCGCCGCACCAAGAGCATGGTCCTCACCGACATGCCCCCCAAGCTCTTCCGCGAGGCCCAGCTCGATCTTACGCCGCAGCAGCGCGCGACCTACGAAATGGCCGAAAACGAAGGGGTGATGAAGCTCAACGAAATGGGGGACGAAATCACCATTCAGCACGTCTTCGAGCTTGTCCTCCGGCTGAAGCAAATCTGCAACTTCGACCCCTCCACCGGAGCTAGCAGCAAGCTCGAACGGCTCGAAGCCGACCTCGAAGAAGTCGCCGCCAGCGGCAAAAAGGCCATCGTCTTCAGCCAGTGGGTCAAGTGCCTCGACATTCTCAAGCATCAGCTCAAGCGTTTTGGCCCGCTCGAATATCACGGCAAAATCCCCTCCAACAAGCGCGACGGCGTGCTCCAGCAGTTCAAAGAAGACCCCTCGAAGCACGTCATTCTCATGAGCTACGGCGCGGGCAGCGTCGGCCTCAATCTGCAATTCTGCGAATACGTCTTCCTCTTCGACCGCTGGTGGAACCCCGCCGTCGAAGACCAGGCCATCAACCGCGCCCACCGCATCGGTGCCAAGGGCACCGTCACCGTCACCCGCATGCTCAGCGTCGCCACCATCGAAGAGCGCATCAACGAAGTCCTCGAGCACAAACGCGACCTCTTCGCCCAAATCATCGGCGACAACTCCGTCCCCGCCTCCGCCAGCCTCAACCAATCCGAAATCTTCAGCCTCTTCAACCTCCGCACCCCCAAAGGCGTCATCAAACCCGCCGCCTAACTCGTGGGGTAGGCTTCCAGCCTGCCATCGCTACTACCCAATCGTCCGATCGAACCCCGACACGGCCGTGTTGCCGGAGGCATTGGGAACGGGCCGATGCTCGGTGGTTCCCAGCATCGTGCCGCCTCCAGATTCGCCACTTGCCGTGCCAGCCGATTGCCGATCGTGCCGGCCCCACCAGGCGTCGGCGTCTTCGATGGTCCAGTCATGGGCCGTCGGGGCGCGGTCGAGCATCTGCGACAGATCACGGGCCGTCTGCGGTCGTTTGGAGCGGCTCTTTTCGAGGCAGGCCAACAGCGCACTTTCCAGTTCGATCGATACCGCGCGTCCCAGCCGCTGCGAGGGAGCATCGGGAACGCCCGTGACTTGCTGCGCACACAATTCAACAAGGGTCGTGGCATGGAACACCGGCTGGCCAGTCAGCAAGAAGTAACCGACCGCCCCCACGGCATAGAGGTCGCTTCGTGCATCGACCAGGTCCGGCGTTTGAATTGATTCCGGCGACATATACAGCGGCGTTCCAGCCAGGCCACCGGTCTGGCGGGCTTTTTTCTCATCGTCGAGAGCTTTCACCAATCCAAAATCCAAAACCTTCACCACATCCGGCTCGCCGCCTCGGCGGTTCAGCATGATGTTCGCCGGCTTAATGTCCCGATGCACCAGGCCCAACGAATGCGCCTCATACAACGACGAGCAAATCTGCTTCAGAATCGCGATCACTCTCCCTTCCGTCTGCGGACCATACCGATCGACCAGCGCCTGCAAATCGATCCCGTCAAGAAACTCCATCGCGTAATAGAAAACGCCCTCGGGAGTGCGACCATAATCGTAAATCGCCACGGTGCTCGGATTATTCAGTTGGCAGGTGATCTGCACCTCGCGTTCAAATCGCTGAATCGACGATTCATTCACCGTATCGACATTGAGCATCTTGATCGCCGTCGGCCGCCGCAGCATCGCGTGATGCCCCTTATAGACCACGCCCATCGCCCCCGAGCCCAACTTGTTTTCCAGCCGATATTGGCCGAGCTGCTTCGCTTCGATCACCGCCTTTTGGGCTTCGCGTTGCAGCTTGGCCACCACCACGGTGAAGACAAAGATTGCGATCGAGCTGATTGCGAGCAGTGCGTAGAGCGCATAGAACGTCCGCTGCAGAATCGTCAGTGGTCCAAACGCTTCGGCGATATCGACCTCGGTGAGCAAACCCATTTCGTATTTGGGAAGCCATTCGTAGGCACCGACGGAGGGCACTCCGCGATAGTCGTTGTAGCCGACCATGTGAACACCCGACTTGCCAGAAGTGGCCGCTGCGACAATTTCCGTCAGCGGTAGTTCGGCCCGCCGCACCTTCGGGCGATGCCCTTGCGTCATGTCGCCGCCAGGATCGCGAATTGAGATGGTGAGGATGGAACGCGATTGTTCCGTGTCGGGCAGCAATCCCAGCAGGATCAAGTTTTCGTCGAACCGGCTGTTGGAAACCATCAAGCCATTTTTATCGAAGGCATAGGTCTCGCCCGAGTAGCCCATGCGGCCGAGTTGAAGGATGCGCGTGAACTCCTTCTCTGGCCGAATGCGGAGAGCCAAAGCGGCGACAACCTGAAAGTTGGCGTCACGGATTGGTGCCGCGACGAACATCGTGGGGACGCCGGTGCGCACACGGCCGAACTCATCCTTCATCGAGGCAACGCTGGGAAACGGAGGGCTGACCGCGATTTGGCCGGCCAGCGCCTTGGTCAGGAACGATTCGTATTCCTGAAAACTCTCTCCAACCAACTCAACATTTGAGGCAGCAATGACCTTCTGCCGCTTATTGGCCAAAAAGAAACTTACGAACTCGTGTGACGACATGCCGGGACCAAGTTCGCTGGTCAAACGTGCCCGCAGGGACGACACGCTGACCGCGGGCCGGCCGTTGGCCGTCGGGCCGTCGGTTTCGTCTGCCGCAGGTTCCGTCACCGCCAATAACTGGGCGGCCACTTCCCGAATCTGCTGATCGTTGGCGAGCGACTCGGCGTTGGACTCTTGTGTCTTGAGCCAGGTTTCAACCATCGCCCGCTCTACGCTCACCAGCGTTTGCAATTCGGCACGCAGGTTCTCTTTCATCGTCCGCTCGATCGCCGAGCTGACGGACCAGCCGATCGCGGCCAACACCACCACCGCAATGATCGGCCAAATCCACAACTGCTTTTTCAGTATCACGCTAGCGCGCGAGATCGACCGGCCGACCGACGTTTGGCCAAACGTCATGTGGGCCTGAACTTGCGCGGCGGAAGCACGCGATGAGCCAAAAATTCGGGAGAGCCAATCGAACATGAAACAAATCTCGCTGCGGGCGGCCGGAGAAACCGAATACCGGCGAAAAATCGCCTAGATTCGATCGTAGTTGGGCGACTTACGCTGCGGAAGCAACTTTTGGCCTAAGCCACGAGAAAGGTCTGAATCAGGCGAAGTCTATTACACAATTTCCAGTCGAGAACGGACATCTTTAATCGGCACGTGGGCCAGCGCACCGAACAGTGCATTGCTCGAAAGCTTCGCGCGGGTCAGAGCCGGGGAAGTAATCCCGCACAGAAACCGCGCCAGCGCGATGGGATCGTTGAGTGCCTCGGGATGTTTGCGTTGTAGTTGCTGGGCCTGCTGAAGAATTTGGTCGTCAATCGCGGCTGAGGCCTGCCCCGGCAACGTGACGCTCGATTTTCCGTCGAGGCACCACGAGCAATGTCCGCACGGCTTATGGAGTTGTTCGCCAAAATGGTCGCACAACAGGGCAACCTGGCAGCCATCGTGCTCAATGAGGTCCAGCACTTGTTTCAGGCGTTCGATTTCGCGTTTTTCGCGGTTGATGGTCCGCTGATGCAACTCTTTCGCGAGCGCACCCGCATCAGTTGGCGACTTCAGCCGGCGGTACAGGTTGCGCGTCCCCTCCGCCCGCAGATCGAGCCAATTCTGCTCCGCCAGATAATCGAGCGCCCGCACCACGCGGTCGCGCGGCGCGCCGATATTTTTGGCGGCCTGGTCGATGTCAATGTGCAACCAGGTCTTCGCCTTGCGAACCTGCTTGAAAATTTTCTCCAAGAACTCGCGCCGCTCGCCCGTGAATTGAAACAGAATTTCCGCGGAGGGTCGGATCGCTTGAAACTTGAACGACGAATAGAACGGCGTGCCACCTTCTAAATAGCCATCGAGTTCCAAATACGTGATCAACGTGCGGACCACGAGCACGCGAATGTCGTGGCGGTTCGATAGTTCGTGATAGCTAACGTCGAACTGCGGCCGCTGCACGTCGTCGTGCCGTTGTGACAGCGCGAAAACTTCTCGCACCAGCCCCTCGACGCCGGCCAGCGTCGGCGTATCGCCGTAAGCAAAGTTCTCCAAAACGGTGACATCATCCATGCAGACCAGCGTCTCGCAAATCGCCGGCTCTCCATCCCGCCCCGAGCGGCCAATCTCTTGCGAAAAATTCTCCAGGCTCTTGGGCAGGTTGTAGTGATAGACGTAACGGATATTCGCCTTATCGACCCCCATGCCGAACGCAATCGTCGCCACGACGATGCCGACTTTCGTTCCGAGGAACCAGTCCTGCACCGCTGCCCGATTTTCATCCTCCAGGCCGGCGTGATACGGCTGGGCCTGAAACCCCGCCGCCGCCAGCCGCTGGGCCACTTCCTCCGCCGTTCGCTGCAGCGTGACATACACAATCGTCGGCCCCGGCGGCCGCTCGCGCAGTCGCTGAATCAGCAGTTCATCCCGTTTCGACGCGGTAACCGGCGTCGTCAGCGTCGTCAAATTCGGCCGGTAGAACCCCGTGCGAACCGCGCATTCCGGCTGAATCGCAAACGCCTTGCGGATATCGTCCAAAACCTGCGGCGTGGCCGTCGCGGTAAGGGCCAACACCCGCTCCGCCCGGCATTGCTTCGCGAATTCCACCAGCTTGAGATAGTCCGGCCGAAAATTGTGCCCCCATTCGGAAATGCAGTGGGCCTCATCGACCGCGAACAGCGACACCCGCACCCCTTTGATCGCTTCGCGAAACCGCTCGTTCTGAAATCGCTCCGGCGCGACGTACAACAGCTTGAGCGACTGCGCCCGAACCTGCTGCATCACCTCCCGATATTGATCGGCCGTCAGCGTCGAATCCAGCCGCTGCGCCGCAATCCCGCGAGCCGCCAGCGCATCGATCTGATCCTTCATCAGCGCGATCAGTGGCGAAACAACCAGCGTCACCCCCTCCAGCAGCAGTGCCGGCAACTGATAACAAATCGACTTGCCGCCCCCCGTCGGAAACACCGCCGCCGCCGACCGCCCCGCGAGCAAATGCTCGATCACCGCCCCCTGCCCAGGACGAAATTCGTCAAAGCCAAAAACCTCTTTCAGCGTCCCAGCCGCATTCATGAACACTCGCCTCTTCTGGCTTAACTCGCTCGCCAAAAAAACTCCCTGCTTACACTCCCTTTCCCATCACCTTCGCCCTTCCTTGTCGTATGTGTACGGAAATATACATATTGTTCTTCTGTTTACAATACTCCTGTAGGAAATTCTCCGATTTTGAACTTCAATCCACTTTCCACTCCGCTTCCTAGCCACAAGAACCAACCACTTCCAGCGAATAACTGACCATGACGAGCATCGACTATTTCGTCCTGATTGGCGGCTTAATACTCGCTGGCGTCGCCATCTGCTGCTTACCGTGGCTGTGCCAACGCCTCATCCGCAGCTTGCATCACTCTCTCAGAAACTCCTCCGGTGGCGGCTCCGCCTTCAATCCCTTCCACGAAATGGTCCAACCCCAAGCTCGCCACATCATCGAAGTCCAGCAACACCGTCATGCAGAAGCACCACCAGCCGCACCACCAGACACTAACAACGAACCACCTCAGCCGAACCCAAGCACCTGAACGTCATTTGCGCCCCTCGACGACCAAATCCTTCACGCGGAGCCCTTTCGGTCGATGACCGGCTGCAAGCTGCCGCATCGCCTCAATCGCCGCCCGCCGACTCTCTTGCGACGACGCCGGCCGCACCGGTA
The DNA here is from genome assembly GCA_031394445.1 of Anatilimnocola sp. GTDB lineage: Bacteria > Planctomycetota > Planctomycetia > Pirellulales > Pirellulaceae > CAYLLN01. The sequence continues at coordinate 5,806 of JANNTN010000296.1, read as the reverse complement.
CCAATCGCGCCACAGGATGCCCATGACACGTAATCACGATTTCCCCACCTCTCTCGACTTCGTCTAGCAACTCAGAAAATCGCGTTCGCGCTTCGCCAGCTCTCACGGTTTTGGGTTGAACTGCGGCCATGATTCAGTTCCAAGTGAACTCTTGATTTGACTGGTATTCGGTTAGCTTAGCATCGCCTTGATCGGCTGAGTGGCTGTGGTTTCGCCGCAACTCACTTAGTAATTCTGATTCACTACTGTCCGGCTAACGATCAACTGGATTGTAGTAAGTCAAGGATTGGCAAGCAGTTGCGAGGACAAATGTTTGTACACGATCTGAAACAGCCAGCAGACTGGAGCCTTTGCAGGGTAGCGATTTCCCTGCCGGGGAGGTCTTGTGCTGGAAGGTCAGTTCGTGTTTTCCCAACTGCTCGATTTTCTTCCGCGGCGCGAGTTCAACGCCTGTGTCAGCAAGTATGGAGGCGGACGTCGGCCGCGCGGATTTTCGTGTCGCGATCAATTCCTGTGTTTGGCTTTTGCGCAACTGACGTATCGCGAGAGCTTGCGGGACATCGAAACGTGCCTGCGGGCCGTGAAAGCCAAGCTTTATCACGCGGGCTTTCGCAGTCCAGTTTCGCGCAGCACGTTGGCCGATGCCAACCGCACGCACGACTGGCGCATCTTCGCCGAGTTCGCCCAGGTGTTGATTCGCCGGGCGCGAGAGTTGTATGCCTCCGAAGCGCTGAGCGTGCAACTCGAGGAGACCGTTTATGCGCTCGACTCGACGACCATCGACTTATGCCTGAGTTTGTTTCCTTGGGCACCGTTTCGCCGTCGCAAAGGTGCGGTGAAGCTGCACACGCTCATCGACTTGCGCGGCAACATTCCCTGCTTTATCCACGTTTCTCACGGGAAAATGCACGATGTGAAGGCGCTCGATCATTTGCCCATCGAACCGGGTGCCTTCTATGTCATGGATCGCGGTTACGTCGATTTCGTGCGCTTGCATCGGTTCACCACAGGCAGCGCATTCTTCGTGACGCGCAGCAAGAAGAACCTCGACTGCACCCGCCGGGCGCGACGCGACGTCGACAAAACCACCGGACTGCGCAGCGATCAGACGGTTGTTCTGGCCGGACCCAAGTCGTTGCGTCTGTATCCCGATCCCTTGCGCCGGGTCGCCTATTACGACCCGGAGAATCAGCGGCGACTCGTGTTTCTGACAAACAACTTCACGCTGCCGGCGCTGACCATCGCGCGACTCTACAAGAGCCGGTGGCAAGTCGAATTGTTCTTCAAATGGATCAAGCAACATTTGCGGATCAAAACTTTCTATGGCAACACCGAGAACGCCGTGAAGACCCAGGTCTGGATCGCAATCAGCGTGTACGTGTTGGTCGCAATCGTGAAGAAGGAACTCGGCATCGAACGCAGCCTCTACGAAATTTTGCAAATCCTCAGCGTCACCTTGTTCGAGAAAACCTCACTTTTCACGGCTCTCAGCGACTCGCCCGCACCACATTCCGAAACCCCTTTCCCTAACCAACGAACCCTGTTCGACTTATAGCCGGACAGTAGTGATTCTGATTAGCAAATTGAGTACGAACGACCGAACAATCGGCGAAACCACGGCTGCTTCACCACATCGTTCAACACCCACACCCGTTCCCCTCGCCCGTCAGGGCGCGCGACTGTTGCCAGGGACTTCAGTCCCTGTGAACCAAACCCCCACCCCACCTCATTCGCCCGGAGGGCGAACGCTGCCTCTAGCCCACCCCGCTAGTAAATTGAGCAAAGCGAAGACGCTCTTAGGTTATCTTTCGCCCTTCACGGCCATATTCCAGAGCTTCTTTACGTGCTAACCCACTTCTTGACACAAACATATACACTATTACACTACATGGCCTTGTGTCCACATCCCCCGCCCCAGAGGCCACCATGTCCACCTCGCTCCCCTTACCCCCGTCCGCCCGCGACTTCCTCGCCTACTCTCGCATCGTTGTCGATTCCGCCAGCACCCGCGCTGTCGCCGACGAACTCCACATCTCCCAAACCCGCGTCCGTCAGGTCGTCAAACGCGTCTGTGATTGGATGCATCAATCCCTCCCCGCCCAGGCCGAAGCCGACGATGCCGCCCGCATCCGCGTCGCACAGCACATCGCGGCTGATCGCCTCCAACATTTCTACGGCGAGGCAAATCGCCTTTGGCACCAAACCGGCGAAATGAAGTACGCCAACCTCGCCATCAAAGTCATGCTCGCCCAAACCAAGCTTCCCGCCCTCCCCGGCACCCTCGAAGCCCTCGCCCTCGACGCCATCTACGGCCCCCTCGATGATTCCCCCGACTGCACTGAGCACGACACATCCGGCCCCAACCACCGTGGGGCGGGCCTCCGGCCGGCCGCGACTTCTCCCGACTCCCCCACCCCTCCGCCCACACCAACCCGACGCGCCAGCGAGGACCATTCAGCCTCCACCACCACCACCTCTTCTTCTGCACCACCGACCAATTCTCTTCCCTCCTTCACTCCGTCTCTCAATCACTCCGTCCCTCCCACTCCCAACTCGCTACAGCCTACTCACTCCGCCGCTGCCCCCCCGCCTAGGGCCTGCTCACCATCTCAACCATCGCCGCCAGCCATCAACAACCAACCGCCATCCGCCATCACCCTAACCCCTGAATCCCAAACACTTTCCACCGCACCACCCAAATTTCAATCTGCCGTCCGCAAAGCATTTTTCGACCCTGCTCACCACCTACTCAACTCCGCCAATCCCACCGCGGCCACTGAGCTGCGCATCACGCCCCAAACCCACGGCCTCGGCATCAACACTCCCCTCAACCGCTCCGCCCGCCGTCGCCTCCGCCGCCTCGCCACGCGTTAAGGCGACTTCGGCGGTGAGGTCATCGGCAATACGGCAGTGCGACCTGTGGCCAGCGTTGCACCGAGGTACGCCATCGGCAAATAAGCCCCGACAAGATCGAGCACAATGAACCAGATCGGTCCTCCAACCATCGCGACCATCATGATGCCGCCGAGGAGGAAGAGGAGGCCGATGACGAGGGCGAGTTTGAGCTTGTGGGTGGCGGCGATGTTCGCGGCGACGAAGGCACCGATGAGTGTGCCTAGGGCGTGGGCCAGTAGGGGGGCGATGAAGTTGGCCGGTTTGAGGAGCTTGAGGTTCTCAGCAAATTTGTCCGCGTCCGACATATCGATGCCGGCGGGTAGCGGAATGACCATTGGCCCGACGATGACAATCGCCATGTTGACGACGCTGCCGATCACGAAGCCGACGATAACGGCCAGGATGTTTCGGAGAAGTGGAGGCATCATGGGAGAATCACCAGACTTGCGCCCGCACCAGGATCTCGTTCGGGGTTGCCCTTCTGGATCATGCCATGCCAGCAGGTTTGCGACAATGGCGCGCGGGCCGGGCTGTGCTTTGTGACGCCCAATTGGGATGAAACCGTCGCGGCAGGAATGCGTCTGACGTTATAATCGCCGGTCTCACTTGTACCCGTGTCTCAATACGCGACTCCACCTAGCAGGAACAGGTTTTGACAACGCCATCAGCATCTCGCCCGCGCGAAGAATTCCTCGCCACGACCGCCGTAGTCCGAGTGAACCTGCACGGTCGCGAGCGGGCATTTCGTATTCCCAACAATCAGTACATGCTCAACGTCGTGGTCGGTATTCTTCAAGGCAAGGAATATCAGCCGCCGAATCTGCCGGGCTATGTGCCGACGACGATTGTTGATATCGGGGCGAATGTCGGCGCTACCACGTTATTTTTCCACAACTCCTTTCCCGCGGCGGAGATCTGGTGTTATGAGCCGTGCCAGGAAAATTTCTGGTGCTTGGAGGCAAATACGCAGGACTTGTCGGCACAAATTCATGTTTTTCACTACGGCTTGCTCGACCGCGACTGCGAATTGCCGATTTATCACGGCACTAGCCAATCCGGGCAAAATTCACTGACGCAAACGGTTGAAACCGCGCCGATATCGGTCGAAAACGTCCGCTTGGTGAAGGCCGGCAACGAAGCACGGCAACGGCATTGGAGCCATATCTCGATTTTGAAGATCGACACCGAAGGGTGCGAGGTGCCCATTCTGAAGGAGCTGCTGGCGGTGGTGCCGAGCATCGACTTTTTGTTTTGCGAGTACCACGCCGACGACGACCGGCATACGATTGACTCGCTGGTTCAAAGTCGGTTTGTTTTGGGCGGGGCCAGTGCCAGCAAGCCGCATCAAGGTATGTGCGTTTATTGGTCGCGGGCGTTGCTAGAACGCTATCCATCGTTCGACGCCATTCGTAAAAGCCTGGCCGCGACAAGCAACAAACCGTAATATCTCTGCTCCTTCGGCGCTGAAAAAATCTTGGCAGTGGCCCGTTGACGACGCATGGAATGTCGCTAAAATCACGACTTACTGAGACTGATTCTCAGTATTGAGTTAATGCGAGCCGCTTGCAAAATAGCGGATAGCCCGCCAGCAGCCAGCCTCCCAGGCCAGCTTTGCCTGCCAGCCACTCGCGATCGTTCGTGTGACCTGTGTCGGTTTCGAGCCATCGATCTGGGAGGCCTTGTTCATGTTTCGCATATGTCGGAGTGGGTTCACGCTTGTTGAACTGCTGGTCGTCATCGCCATTATTGGCGTCTTAGTGGCACTGTTGTTGCCGGCGGTGCAATCCGCGCGTGAATCGGCGCGGCGGATGAGTTGCCAAAACAACATCCGGCAAATCGCTATCGCGGTTCAAAATTATCACGACATCAATAAGTCGCTGCCGCCGGCATCGACGAATCCGGCGTTGTCAGGCAGCAGCGGGTTCGCGGCGATTTTGCCGTTCATTGAGCAAGCGACAACGTATTCGCAATACGATTTTGCGAAGGGAAACAGCGATCCGGCGAATTTGCAAGCCGTATCGCAACGGATCAAGGCATACATCTGCCCGTCATGCTTCTTCGTGCGGAAGGTGCCGAGCGGTGATTGCGATGCGAACAGCCGGGCACCGGGGACGTATGCGTTTTGCGTGGGCACCGGTGATCCGTATGGCGTGGGAAGCGGCAGCGGAACGCCGACGAACGGTGCGATCATAACGGCTGGCAGCCAACTTACGAATTTTGCCACGATCACGGATGGAACGTCGAACACGTTTCTGGCGGGCGAGGCGCACTGGGGTTATCGCGATTATTTATTCGCCAGTGGAAACTGTGCGGGACAGTCGCGTGGCGGTTTTAGCTATTGGTCGAGCCCGTATCCGCTCGCGACGGCGTTTTCGACCAAGGGACCGTTCAATCCACAATCGATGAACGGCGACAGTTTGCGGCTGACAAACTTTCGCAGCAGCCATGTGAACGGCGTGAATATGACAATGGTCGATGGATCGGTGCAGTTCATTGTGACGAACATCGATCATGCGATTTTAGATTCGCTGGCCACTCGCGATGGAGGGGAAAGTGTTGTTCTCCCCTAAGCACTCCGCATTTCTCTGGCTCCTTGTTGTGGCCGCTGCCGTTATGGGCTGCGGCCAGAGCGGGCCGAACCGCGCTCCGATTACGGGCCAGATTACAGTCGGCGGCAAACCGTTGGCTGCTGGTAGAATCTTGTTTACGCCAATCGCTCCGAATCAAGGTCCGGCTACATCGGCGAGAATCACCGACGGGAACTATCAACTAGTAGAGTCGAGAGGTGGCGCGGTGGTTTAGGCGGGGCCTATCTGTTACCGGCTCTTTCGTTTGCCGGTGCCTCACTAGCCCAGCCATGCTCCGTTTCCACCTCCCGCTCATCAAACCGGACGTGCAGATTTCCCGCATC
>JANNTN010000288.1:0-18308 GCA_031394445.1 Anatilimnocola sp. | reverse complement strand
GGAGTTGTGGGAAGAATTTTTCAGTTGGTGACGAGACCAAGTATTCGTGACGGTGAGCCAGCGCCGGTTGATGCGATTCGAGACCGCCGAGGGCGTCGCCGGGAAGGCCTTGCCACGTTAGCCACCCACCCTCGAACGGTTTCGACTTCAAATCAAGTTGCAACATGCCAAAAGAGATATCGAAGCGAGTAGTCGCAGGGCTGTAGAGATTGAACCAAGCCGTGCCGCGGACGACATGCTGCTTTAGATCAATGTCAATAATTTCAACTTGGTTCAGTCGTTGTTGTCGGCCGTGGAATTGGTGGCCGAGGAGGCTGGTGAGGACGATCATGCCGAGGGCGACGGCGGGGAAGGTGAGCCAGGTGATTTGGCGGGGGAGGTTTAGCTTGGAGAGAAGGAGATAGTCGCCGGGGCCGATGATGAGGAGATAGAGGAGGGTGAGGACGGAGACGGTAGTGAAATTGACGAGGGAGACGCCGGGGAATTGGCCGAGGGCGACGCGGAATTGGCCGATGAGGTCGTCATAGCCGAGCTGTTTGATGCCGACGTGGGTGGTGTGCTCGGATTGGTCGCGATCGGCGGGGGTGATTTGCAGGAGCGAGGCGACGAGGCGGGTGCGGCCTTTCCAGGTTTCGAGCGAGGGGTGGTTGAGGTCGAGGGCGACGAAGGTGATCTGGCCGAGGCCGGCGGTGGATTGAATGGCGAGGGGGCGGCCGGTGGCGGAGGTGACTTCGTCGAGGAGTGCTTCGCCGCGGATGTTTTTCAGGCGGGTGATGTAGGGGCGGTTGCGCTGGAAGTTGGGATCGTCGAAGGGGAGCTCGGACTTAGTGAAGATTTCGAGGCCGCTGCGTTCGCGGAGGGGATCGGTTTCGACAAAGTCGCCGGGGATGAGCGGTGCCCAGGGGCTGCTGCTTTTGGCGATCGATTCGCCTTCGCGCCCGACGCAGAAAATGAGACGGCCACCGAGGAGAACCCACTGGGTGATGGCTTGTTGTTGGTCGGTGGTGAGGGAGTTGAGGAAAGACGTGTCGCTGGTGGCGAGGGCGAGGCGGTTGACGCCTTCGTAGCCCCACCAGCGGTCGGGAAGTTCGTTGGCGGAGGTGACGCGAGAGGTGGCAAGGGCGGTGTCGGCTGGTCGGCGGATGGTTTTGATGGCTTCGTCGATGCCGTTGGTGGTGCGGTGGGTGACGACGAAGTCTTGGGTGGAGCGGTGGGGGGGAATGGAATTGGGGAGGGTTTGGGTCCAGAGGGTTTTGCCGTCGTGCGACAGGCGGGCGGTGATGGGGGCGGTGGCGGGGCCGCTTTGGCAGTAGAGGAGAATGGTTTTTTCGGTGCCGGCGGCGATGTCGAGCAGGCCGCGGTCGTTGTCGCGGAATACGGCGGGGGTTTGGTCGCCGTCGGCAACGATGAGTTCAAGAGTGCCGCGAGCGCCGGAGGGGCCGGCGACGACGGTAAGCCAGACGGGTTGCCAGAAGCCGGCTTTGAATTTGCCCGCGAAGCCGATTTTGGAGTCTTTGAGGGTGAGGGGTGTGGAGGATGCATCTGCGGCGGATAAATGCGGCGCGTGAAGAGATAGCGCTAGGCAGATGGCGAGCGTTAGTTGCCGGAAGGAGAGCATGGGTTCGGAGTGAGTGGCAAAACGGTCGCGGTGTGGTGGTTTGTACGTTTTGTAAGGGATCGATGTTCGGTGGGTTTTGGGGTCGGGCTTGGTCCCGGCTGGAAATGGTGGGCCGGCGCGTGCTGCGCTCGCTTGTCCCACCCTACATCTAGGGTTTTTCGCTGTTGGGGCAGGTGCAGATGAATTTCCCGCAGCCAGGACAGCCGGAGCCGTATTTTTTGGCGATGGCTTCGGTGAGGTCCACGCCGGCGACGTTGGCGATGGTGGCGAGCCAGGCGAGGACGTCGGCGAATTCGCCGAGGCGTTCTTCGTGGGTGCCGCTGCGGAGGGAGGTGGCGAGCTCGCCGATTTCCTCCATGAGCCAGAGGAAGGTGCCTTCGACGCCGCGAGCCTGGTCCTTTTCAAAATACATTTTGTGGATGAGGGCCTGGAGGTCGGCGAGGGAGACGCTGGGGGGCGTGGCCGGCTGGGGGGCGGCGGATTGGGATGGGGCTTTAGTCACTGGGGGCGTGTCTAGCGGGGGAGGGCAGGAATCGAAGGACGGTTATGATTATGAATGAGAATGAGGAATCAATTAAGGGTGGGGACGCATAACGTAGAGCAGATAGAACAACCGCGGATGGCGCAAATGCCGCGGATAGCTCCATAAACGGAAAACCACGAATCACACGAATTGCACGAATCGGTAGAGGGACCAACGAGGATGAAATGAGTGGTCCGGAGTAGAACCAAAAGTGGCCTGAAAACTAGTTTTTTAGATTTTTTTAACGGAGAACGCGGCAAGATGAGTGAATTTGTGACAGTTGCCAAAGTCGGGGATATTCCCGAGGGGCAGGGGCAGGCGTTTGCCGTGAATGGGCGGATGGTGGCGGTGTTTAATGAGGGGGGCAAATTCTCGGCGATCGACGATTTTTGCCCGCACATGGGGGCGTCGCTGGCGGGGGGCTATTTGGAGAACGGGATTGTGACGTGTCCGTGGCATGCGTGGCGGTTTGGCACGAACGACGGGCGGTGGTGCGATAATCCGAAGGTGAAGATCGATGCTTTTGAGGTGAGAGTGGAGGGGGATGAGGTGCAGGTGCGGGTGCCGGAGAAAAAAAGCGCGGAGGGAGTAGCGAATAGCCAGTAAGGAGTGGGGAACAGGAAGTGTGTGTTTTTGCAGTATCGTTTTAGACAAATTGGGCTGGGCGGCGCATCTTCAGCGTGTGTTTGTGTCTTTTTTGCCGTATCCTTGCTGTTCTAGTGGGAAATGCCTTTCTGGCAGAACCGTCGCTACGAAATGAATGGCAATGACGACGATGCCGAATGCCATCGCGTGCCGGGAAATAATTGGCCGGGAGCGCTACGGAATCACGTTGGTTGAGATGCTGGTGGCTCTGGGCATCGTGGGGATTTTGATAGCGTTGCTTTTGCCTGCGGTGCAGACGGTGCGTGAGTCGTCGCGGCGAATCCGCTGTGGCAATAATCTGAAGCAGATGGCGCTGGGTCTGCACGCTTACCACGATGTTCACAGGCGGATGCCGGCGGCGGCGATCGCGGCGAGCAGCCCGAAAACGATTTCTATTTGCGGGACGGCTGAGAGCTATTTGAGTTTGGATGTGATTGGGGAAGGGAGCCGTGGAAATGGATTTCACGGGACCAGTTGGATGCTGCGGCTGCTGCCTTATGTCGAGCAAGGGGCGATCTTCGATCGGTGGGATTTCACGACGAGTGTGAGTGGCAATCGCATCACGGCCGAGAGTGATGTGCCGCTGTTTTATTGCCCGTCGCGACGCAAAACGGTGATTAATCAGAGCATCATGTTTGGCGCATGGGGCCTGGGCGGAAATGACTATGGCGGGTGCGTCGGTGCGTGCAATGCGTGGCACAATTGCGGGGCTCATGAGACGTGGATGGTGCCGGATGGTCGGCGAGCGACAGGCCCGTGCAAAGGGATTTTTGCCTTGCAGCCGAGCGTTCGATTTGCCGACGCGACGGATGGGCTTTCGAACACGATTATGATTGGGGAGGTTCAGCGGCTGGATTTGGGGGCCGATGTTACGACGAGTCGCGACGGCTGGGCTTCGGGCGGGGTTTCGACGCATTTTTCGACATGCAGTGAGCAGTGTCGGGGACCGAACTCAAAACATTTTGAGGAGCCTGGGAGCCAACATCCGGGTGGGGCGCAGTTTGCGATGGGGGATGGGGCGGTTCAGTTCATCAGCAACACTGTTTCCAGCGCGGCATTTTCGGCGATGGGGAGCATGGGGCAGGGGGATGTGGTGGCGAGCCCGTAGGTCGTTCCTTGTTTCGAAGGCTAACTTCATGCAATGTTTCCTGAGGGCGGTTTTCGTAGTCTGTGCAGGAAGCTGCTTTATGCCAGGGGCGCTGGCACAGGAGGCCACGGCGAAGAAGAAGGGGAAGACGCCGCCGCATTTGGTTGAGTTTCAGCGATTGGATGGCAATCGGGATGGGAAGCTTGGCGCGGATGAGTTCTTGGGCGGGAGTGTCGGGAAAGCGGGCGAAGAAAAGCGGCGACAGCATACGAAGTTCGATGAGGATCAGGACGGGACGTTGAGCACGGAAGAATTTTGGAAGTATCAAAACAGGCCGGCGGGGGAGGACTGGCTGCGCAATGATTTCAAGCAGCGGGATAAAGACAAAAGCGGCGCGCTGGACTTAAAGGAGTATTTGGGTGACAAGACGGGCGCGCTGCGGACCGAAGCGCATACCTGGTTCTTTCGGTACGACACGGACGAGAACGAACAGGTAACGGTGGAGGAGTTTCTTGATCGCGATCCCGACAAAACGGTGAGCGTTCACAATCAGTTTCGAGTTCATGACCTGGATGGCAACGGGCAACTGACGGAACAGGAGTTCATGCGGACTCGGATTGGCAAAACATACGAGAAGATGTCTCGCGAGAATTTTGGCAAGTTTGACGCTAACGGTGATCGCAAGCTTAGCGAGCCGGAGTTTACGTCGCTGCCGGGGATGGTGACTCAGCAGGCCGCAATTAATCGCGTGGCGCTCAAGCGGAGCTGGACGAAGTTGATGATGGTTGTGACGGCCAGCTCAGAACGCTTCAACGGCGGGTGCGTCAGTGGCGGCATGTTATGGCGAAGCAATTGATCTGTAAGACGACGGCAACGTGAGTTCCAACGGCTCGACACCTTCCTTGTCAACACTTCATCATCTTGGACGCCGCAGCAGGGATTGCTCTGTCTCGCGGCGCTCGACAGAGCAATCCCTGCTGCCCGGCAACCCATTTTCTTTGGTAACATTCTCTGTTGAGGCAACACGACGCGGAGATCTAATTGTCGCCGAACACTGCCCCTCCCGTCTTTAGTCAATTCCCCTCACCCCCGCTCGCTCGAAAATACTCGTCATACCGACTCTGAGTCTCCCCCACACCCGGCGTCCCTCGGTGAATCCACACCCGATACCGGCAGGTAATCGGCTTACCGACATCAAACGTCTGCGGCTCTACTCCGGGCCAGCCCACGCTCATCAAACCGTAATGCCGGGCCATCCACGTTGGCGGATAGTCGCGATGCTGGGGATGCACAAAAATCGCTGCGCCGCTCGCGCTCTCGGCTCGCTGGAAGTTGCCGACGAAATCGGCCCAGGGCATTCGCGTCACGACCAAATCGTCTGAAATCTTGCCCGCGCTAGCCGTGATTCCCTCCGTCAGCGTTGTCTTCTCAGGCACCGAAATAACCGGCCTGGTTCGTGAGCCAAAGCGAAAATTGAACCCGCCATAACTCTTTCCTTCCGCTCCCCACAACGTCATCGGCTGTTCTAGAGGCGTCCAGGTCAACGTCAGATCGAGCGCCCTGCCGCTCGCATCGGCTGGGTGTACTTCAATCTGCACCTCCTCACGAACCAGCCGCTTGCCCCCCGTCACCCAGGCGTTCTCAACGCCTAGTTTTGCGTTGCTTTTGCCCGCCACTTGGTGTTGCCACTTCACAAACACCTGCCGCAACTCGGCTCGCGCCGACCACAAATCATATTCCTGCTCCCCAATCTTGATATGCGGCCACGCCCAGTACATTCCCCGGTGATACAGATGATCCTTCGGAAAATCATCCGTGATCACTTCGCCATCCAAGCTATAAACGGGATGAAAATAGCACGCCCGCGCGCGAGCCCCGGGAACATCCGGCCGTGAAATCGCGCCGTGGTTATAAACCAGCACCGGCTTCGCACCTTCCCATAACCCCAACGACTCTTCGCTGACCGCCTCAAAGCGAAAGCCCGATGCTGCGTTCGCTGGCTCCTCAGCTCCCGCAATCACTCCGGCCAGCGAGCACGCCATCGCACATCCAACCACCAAGAACCGACGGCTAAGCAACATTTCCCTGTACTCCACGATTCAAGAAATCTTCGCCACAGGAACGCCAACATCATATCAACCGAAGCCCATGCGAGCGGGAGACGTAAGTCTCTCGGTAACTCCACCCGCGTGGAAAGCAAACGATACCACTGGCCGTATTTTTTGGCGAATCACCTACAAACAAGATAAACTTTTGGCCTCACCAAAATTATTTTCAAGAATCTGGCCCGGTTTTTCGCGCAGATTGCAATGGTATAGATAGAGACTTCTGACTCAGCTTTGGGATCGACTTATCGAATCCCCGTGGCCCACAGGAGGGTAAGTACAATCACAGAATCGCCAATCTAAAGCTCACCTACCGCTCACTCGGCGCTCACAAACGCTCACAGGTGAGCGTTTGTGAGCGCCACCCAAATTTACAAGTCCCATCCAGGCCAACACTTATGAAAATTTCGCCGCAGCAATTCACAAAAAGTGAGCGCTTGCCCACTCGCCGCAAAACCAGACGATGGCCTACCGCAACTACGGCTTTGTTGATCGGTTTGGTAACCTTTCCGGCCCTCGCCTACTACCCACTCGCCGTGAACAAGCCCGCCGGAGCGGCCGCTCCCCTCGACCTCACGGTTCAGGACTCCAGCCGCGACCGCGAAATCCCAATCCGCGTCTATTTGCCGCCACACAAGGAAGCCGCACCAGTTGTTTTGTTCAGTCACGGCCTCGGTGGCTCCCGCAGCGGCTCAAAATTCCTCGGCGATCATTGGTCTGCTCTTGGATACGTCGCCGTGTTCTTGCAGCATCCGGGCAGCGACGAATCTGTCTGGCGCAATCAGCCGCCTCGCGAGATTCCCGCTGCCATGCGCAAGGCGGCCAGCGGCCAGAACTTCACGCTGCGAACCAACGACGTTCCCGCTGTCCTCGACCAACTAGAGAAATGGAACAGCCAGCCAGACCATTCCCTCGCCAGCCGAATGGACCTTACCAAGGTCGGCATGTCCGGCCACTCCTTCGGCGCGGTAACGACGCAAGCCGTCGGCGGCCAAAGCTTTCCGCTGATCGGCGCGAAATTCACCGATGCACGCATCAAGGCAGCGCTCGTGCTCAGTCCCAGCAAGCCTGCCGTCGGCGATGTAAACAAAGCTTTCGCCAACGTCCCGATTCCTTGGCTGCTGATGACTGGCACCAAAGACATCGCCAACATCGGCGGCGCGCCCATCGGTGCGGCCGACATCGAATCTCGCTACGCCGTTTATCCCGCGCTGCCCGCAGGCAACAAATACGAACTCGTCCTCGACGGCGCGGAGCACTCCGTCTTCACCGACCGCCCCCTCCCCGGCGAATCCGGCCAGCGCAATCCCAAACATCACCCCCTCATTCTCGCCCTCAGCACTGCTTTCTGGGACACCTATCTCCAGGGCGATGGCGAAGCCCAGAAATGGCTCGACGGCGACGGAGCCAAATCCATCCTCGACGAAAAAGACCGCTGGCAAAGGAAGTGATCGTCACCAATCAGTCAACAACAGTTCGTATCTCCAACAATGCATGAGTTTCCGATTGCCAGACTGGCTTCAAATCACCTTTAACAATGCATTCCTGAATGTTCGCGACGAATCCCTCGCTACGATTCAACCACTCCGGCAAAACATCGGGGCCAGCAGGCTTATGACTGATGACGACGTGCGTCACGCGCAGTTTGGCCAGTTCGGTCATGATTGCAGCCGGGCTGGAAGTTTGCTCGTCCGACGTGAATACGTCGGCTTGAAAATACGGAGTGCCGATCACGCGCTCGCGCGGCAGATAAAACCCTCGGTGTTCGAATAGGAGCAGCAGCCGAGCGTGGGCCGGTGTCATCTCCGCCACAGCTTGGACAAGTGTCACATACTTATGATCGGTTGACTCATCGACAAAACTCGTCGCCGTGATCGCACCGGTCGCGGCTAACCAAGAACCGAAATAGTAACCCGCAGTTCGCCAGGGAAGACTGACGGCTGCCGCCAGCACAATCAGGCCCAATACAACCCTGCGAGCGTTACCCTGCACTTGCCGCAACCCCACAGCCGCCAGCATGTTGGTCGTCAGCACAAACGGAATGGCAAACCGCGCCTGCTGGGATGTCAGAGCCCAAAAAGCGTAAAACCCAACACAACTCACCGCGGCCGGGGAGACTAATGCACGCCCCCGTGCCCTCGTGAATGCAGCTTGCACAGCCAATGCGGCAAATACCAGCACGATCAAAAACTGCCAACCAAAAGCACCGTCATAAGCACTCTCCAGTAGCGCCAACAAAATCTGCCCACCGATTAGGCCGGCCCAACCATGAACGCCAAAAGCTGATCCGATCGCGTGGTGATAGTGACTGGTTTCCACACGGGCCAGATCAGTCGTGAACCACTGCTCGTAGAACGGATAGAAAGGATTTCCCGTAAGCAGCCACGGACGCAAATAGAAAGGCAACGCGATACCCACCGCAACGACCAAGTACCAAACTGCCCATTGCCCAAGCTGCCGGCGCGCCGCAACGTCGGTAAATGCTCGGCCCGCAACCCACACGACAGGCAACAGGACGAACGAAAGCCCCGTCAGCTTCACGGCTGCCGCACCCCCAGCAAGAATGCCCACAACCACTGCGGCTCGATAAGGCTGCGACGCGAGCGTGCGGCGATCGTCCAGGACGATCAAGATCGCCGCGACATTCATCAAAATGAGGCACTCGACGTAGCAATTCGCGCTGACCAACAAGACAGCGCTCGACGCGGCAAACCCCAGCGTCAGAACAAATGTCGCGTCGGCTCGCAATCGCCGCCGCAGCAGTCGATAGAACAATAGCAACCCCGTTGTCCAACAACAAAACATCAAAAGTCTTGGAGCAATCACGCCCTCGACCGGCGCAACTACCCAAAACAATGTCTCTCCCAGAGAAGGAAAACCCGAGTATGGCAAATCGGATTCGATCGACAACCAGCCAGCCGCCAACCAGCGGCGGGAAAGCTCATGGTGATAGACGAGTTCATCCCAGCCTGTTGGATAGGCCAGTGCTGGCCCGAGAGCCACTAGCCACAGCATCACAGCCAGCGCGGCAGCACCGAAACCGAGCCGGTGCCGTGGCGAGCGGCAATTTGCACTTCGCCCGTCCCGCACCAGCCAGCTCGCCACCGTCACAATCACCACGGCGGCAACGCCCAGGCACCAAATCCGCCCTTCAGCGGGCACATTTACCGTGCTGCCGATTAAAACTGCCCCGACCGCGACCAAATTCAAGCCGACGGCGAATCGCAGCAATTCCACCGCTCGCATTCCGCATTTCGCTGGCTGCGGGCCAGTTGCCAAACGGCCCAATCCATACGCAATCGCAACCAGCAAAAGAACTGCGGCCGCTGCCGCCGATAGCGATCCCAGGCCGTCCAGGCTTTGCCGCACAGCGATCGTCATTCGCCCAGATTCCAGGGGGGCAGTGGTTCGAATTGCCGCGGACAAAGGCAGAAATCTGCTGTGCCGGCGGACTGAGATGATTTCGTCACAATTGACCGACCGAGTATAATCATCAGATGGTTCGCGTTTGGCATTTTGCTCTCACGCCCGTTGGCAGATTTGTTATTATAAATAGCTACTGGCTGGCAGAATCGACGAACCCTTATCGTCTTCATCCTAAAGAAAACCATGTTAGCTCCATCCTCCTCTCCTCGTCACACTCGAATGGGCTTTACCCTGGTTGAGCTTCTGGTCGTCATCGCGATCATTGGTGTGCTGGTGGCACTGCTGCTGCCGGCCGTTCAATCCGCGCGCGAAGCCTCACGGCGATCGCAATGTGGCAACAATCTCAAGCAATTGGGGCTGGCACTGCTCAACTATCATGATGTTTATCGCGTGTTTCCGCCGCGCCGCGGTGGCTCGAATTCGCCAAACATCGCCAGCGATCCCGATCGAGTCGCCTGCAATTACGATCGTCTCAGTGCGTTCATCGCCCTGTTGCCATTTTATGAGCAAAAGAATCTGGCCGATCAGATTTCAGCAGGCGGCACATTCAGCGGCACGCAATATCCGGCCGGCGGCCCCGCCGCCTGGCACAGCGGCGCTCGATTCACGCCTTGGGGAACGCAGGTTCCCATGCTCTTGTGCAAGTCCGATCAAATCGACAAATCTCGCGGCGCGTTCGGCAAGAATAGCTATGCCTTCAGCTTGGGCGACACGGTTCTCACTCATAACTCAACCACGGCTGTGACACGTGGCATCTTCGGCGGGTCCACTCGTTGCGTTGGGTTGCAGCACATCACTGACGGTTCGAGCAACACGATCGCACTTAGCGAGCGGTGCTGGGGCAACGATACGGGAATCATAACCGCCTCCAACAGAGACGTTAAAACTGCCACGGTCGTTGGTGTGTCGTCCGTGAACACCAATCCGGGCTCGTGCTACGCGCAAGTAGTGGGAAATCGACTGAATGGTGTGCAAATCAAAGGTCGTTTCGGTGCCCTGTGGAGCGATGGCCAGGCCGAGCGGTGTGGCTTTACGACTGTGCTCCCACCAAACGCTGTGTCATGCGTTAACGACGCCAACGTCAACGCCGATTCGAATGGTGGCGTGCTAACCCCCAGCAGCCGCCATCCCAACGGTGTGAACACCGTCTTCGCCGACGGCTCGATGCATTTCATTTCCGATAATATCAACGCCGGCAATTTAGCAGCTCCTCCACCGAGTCCAGGCGCGAGCAGCCCCTACGGAGTCTGGGGGTCGCTGGGGGCCATTGATGGCGGCGAAGGAAGAGGGGACTTCTAAGATCATGGATGGTGTGATGAAAACTCGCCTTGCTTTGACGCTATTGATTGCGGTAGCTGCACTCGGATGTGGAGTGGGTGGCAAAGGCCGCCCCACAAAACCTGTCGCCGTGACAGTGACCTACAAGGGCACTCCCGTGGCTGACGCTACCGTAACTTTTATGCTCGACGATGCTGAACCTTCGGCTGCATTCGGCAAGACAGACAGCAATGGACTGGCCAAGTTGAATACGCCAGGCGTTGGCAGCGGCGTTGTGCTCGGCAAGCACAAGGCCATCATCATCAAAGAGCAGATTGTCAACGACAGGCCCGCGGCCAACCAAGACTCGGCGGATTACGTGCCGCCCCCGCCCGGTGGCGCACCGGTGCCTCAGGTGAAGGATCTGATTCCGACGAAGTATAAAGCTCCCGGTACATCGCCGCTCACCTTCGACGTGACCGCGAGTGGCCCCGCCGATTTCAAACTTGAGTTGGCCGACTAGTCGATCGAATTTTTCACCTTTTAAACCATGAGCATTCGCCGCAGCACTTCCGGTTATGCCTTCGCGCTTGTGGTTGCGTTGTCGGTCGTCTCGCTGGCTCAGCAGCCAGCCAACAGGAACTCGCCCGATCGCGCGCCGCATGACCCGACTCCGATCAAAATTGCGATGATCGGCGATTCGACGATGTCGTCGTATGCCAATCCGCCAGCCGACCGTCCTACGCTGACAGGCTGGGGGCAAGTGTTTGGCCTCTTCTTCCACGACTCGGTGCAAGTGCTCAACCACGCCGCTTCGGGCCGCAGTTCGAAGAGCTTTATCCGCGAAGGCCGCTGGGAGCTGGTGCTGGCCGCGAAGCCCAACTATGTCTTCATTCAATTTGGCCACAACGATCAGCCGGGAAAGGGAGACCGCACCACCGACCCCAACGCCGATTTTCAAGACAACCTCCGCAAGTACATCGACGACGCCCGAGCGATCGACAGCACGCCGATTCTCGTCACACCCGTCGCCCGCCGCATTTTCGAAAACGGTCGAGCCCATACGACGCTCACGCCCTATGCCGACGCAATGAAAAAAGTCGGCCAAGAGCGGAATGTCACCGTGATCGACCTGCACGCCAAAAGTTTCGAACTCTTCGACAAACTCGGCGACGAGGCGACCGCTAACTTCAGCGCCTCCGCCGGCGATCGCACTCATTTTTCCCGTCATGGTGCGAAAGAGGTTGCCCGGCTAGTCGCCCTTGCAGTTTCGTCCCAAGTTCCGACGTTGATCTCCTATCTCCGCCACTCGGAAGTGGGCACGCCAAATCGCCCCAACATGGTGGGTGCGTACGGGCCCTGGCTGGCCGACAGCGTGCTCGGGGATGGCCCGGCCAGACTGTCGTTCCGCACGGGCAAGTGGAAGTCGGTCGATGAGTGGCGGAAAGCCGCACGGACTCGTGTATTGGACTGCATGGCACCTGTTGATCTGGGTGGTGTGCCGGAAGTGCGCGTCGATTCTACGCACGAATTCGACGGCTTGAAGGTCGAACGCCTCTCTTGGCAACTGCCGGGCGGCCCGCGCAGCGAAGCAGTGTTGCTAAAGCCGGCTGGCGCAATAGGCAAATTGCCAGGAATCCTTGCTCTGCACGATCACGGCGGCAACAAATTCCTCGGCTGGCGAAAAATCGCCCGCATCGACGGCCAGCCCTGGCCGATCGTTGTCGATCATCAGCAGCGCTATTACGGCGGAGTTGCCTGGGCCAATGAAGTTGCCAAACGCGGCTATGCCGTGCTGATTCACGATACTTTTCCCTTCGCCAGCCGCCGTGTCCGCGTCAGCGATGTGGCTGATCGCGTGAAGCAAAACGGCGTCGATCCCGAACCGACCGACGAAGAAGGAATCAAACGCTACAACGCCTTCGCCGGTGCCCATGAGAACATCATGGAAAAGAGCCTGCTCAGCGCCGGCACCACCTGGCCCGGTGTCTATGTCGTCGAGGATCAGCGGGCACTCGATGTGCTGTGTTCCCGGCCCGATGTCGATGCCAGCCGTGTCGGCTGCTGTGGCCTCTCTGGCGGCGGCATGCGAACAGTTTTCCTGGGCGGGCTCGACGATCGGATTCGTTGTGCGATCGCCGTGGGGTTCATGACCACCTGGCGCGAGTTCCTCCTCGACAAGTGTTTCACTCACACCTGGATGACCTACGTGCCGCTCTTGCCGCGCGACCTCGATTTTCCTGAAATCCTGGCTTTGCGAGCGCCCGCCGCCACGATGGTGCTCAACTGCAATGAAGACGCACTCTACACCGTGCCCGAAATGCGCCGGGCCGACACCATGATGCGCGAGACGTTCGACAAGGCCGGCGCGGCGGACAAGTATCGGTGTAATTTCTATTCAGGAGGCCACAAGTTCGATCTCGAAATGCAAAAGGATGCCTTCGACTGGTTCGACCGGCATCTCAAGTGATTCGCCGGACGATTCACTTTCCCACACAGATCAGCCCCGTTGTCGAACGAAAATAAATCCTGCCACCGACAACGGCCGGCGTGGCATAGATCGTCTCGTTCAAGGCATTTTCGCCAATTAACTCGAAGCGCGGCCCGCTTTGTAGGACATAGGTCGTTCCTTCTTCGCTAACCAGCAGCAATTTATCGCCCAAGACCAACGGCGACGCCGAAAACTTTCCTCGCAGCCGCTTTTGCCACAGCGCCTCACCCGTCGCCGCGTTCAAACACATCGCAATTCCCGTATCGTTGACCAAATAGAGCCGCCCATCCAAATAAGCCGGCGACGGAACATGCGGCCCGCCATGTTCGACTCGCCACACGAGTTCCGGCGCAGTTCCCGAACTGCTCCCTGGCCGCATCGCGAAGATCGGCCCATTGCGGCCCGAAGTCGAGAACAGCATGCCGCCGCCGGGCGCGATCATAGGAATCGACTCGATCGACGTCCCTTCCTGCTTCCACAGTTCCTCGCCCGTCAGTGGCTCATACGACACTACTTCCTTCGAACCGTTGAACACCAACTCGTCCCGATTGCCAATCTTCAGCACGACCGGGTTCGACCAGCCCATCGAGTTCGCCCGCTCGCGCTCCCAGACTTTCGTGCCGGTGCGTTTATCGAACGCGGCACACAGCGACCGCCCCTTGTTCTGATCCTGAATCAGAATGACGAGGTTTTGATACAGCACCGGCGCGGCGGCCGGCCCATGCGTTGTCGGAAACGTGCCAAGATCGACGTGCCACAATTGTTTGCCGTCCAAATTACAGCACAGCAATCCAGAATTGCCAAAGAACAAGATCACCCGCTCACCGTCAGTTACCGGTGTCGAGGACGCCAGCGTGTTTTTCCAATACAACACCTCGTATGCTTCTGGTCGCGGTGCAACATGCTGCCAGAGCAACTTACCATCAGTGCCAAAGCACATCAGCAGGCGATCCGGCGCGGTGTCCTTGGCCAACAGCGGAGCGTCATCCGGCCTCGTTTCACTTTCGGCTGTGACAAACAGCTTGTCTCCCCACACCACGGGCGAGCTATTGCCGCGGCCGGGCAACTTCACGCGCCATAGCACATTTTCCGTCTAGCTCCACTTCAGCAGAATGTTCGTATCAAGCACAATTCCTTGGCCTGTAGGCCCGCGAAAGCACGGCCAGTGCTTCTCCGCGCCCGGACTCGGTAGTACGATCTCAATCGGTGTCTGGCCATCCGCTACCTTTGTTTCACGCTTCGCGCCGCTTTCCAAGGCCCGAATCAGTACCGCTTCATCGGCAAACGGCGGCTTCAGCTTCTTCTTGTCGTACGCACCGCGTATTAACTCCAAGAACTCAGTGGCAATTTTCTCCCGCCGCTCGTAAGCCGCTTTCAGCGCTGGATCGCTCTTCATCTTCTCCGCACCGCCATGCTGCTTGGCAAACAAATGATGATTGTCGGGCGTCGCGATCCGCTGCCACTCAGCCGCCAGATCGGTTGGAATCATTTTCACCAGCACCGCTTGATAGTCAGTGCTCGTCAAATCCCGTTCCAAATTTTCAAGCTGCAAGCTCAGCGGGTAATCTTCGCTCCGCGCAGCCCCGACGAAAGTAAACCCCAAGACGAGAATCACGGCTTCGAGCAGCCCGTTCTTTTGAGCTAGTGCGTATGTCATCAACATGCTTTTCGAAATTAAATGAAACAAAATGTGAAGTAGTCCCCAACGTGACGACACATTCTATTGATCATTGGCTAATCGCGGTGGCCTGGCGCGACAAATTTCAGCCGATTCTCAAATCGAGCAGCCTGATACGCACGAACGGCTGATTCATACGCCACGCGCGCTTCAGCCGGGTTGACCGCTCTCCCTCGGCCATCCGCGAGTTGCACTAGCCGCACATCTCGTGGCACCAGTGCAGCCACCAGATCGCACCAATCTCCCTCACGCAGCACGCCAGGAACAACACAATCGAGTGGCACTTGCACGAAGGGGCTGTCGGAGACCGATTGATATGAGACCAGGCCAAGGTGTGCCTCGACGCTGCTCACCTCGTCTTCGAACAGTGCCAACAACAGGGCCAACAACGCTCCCGTCGGCTGTAGCGTTGCCGGACGTCGTTCAACGCGATGTGGAAATTTGAACGGCGCATCGGCAGCCAGCACTTCAGCGCCCGAATCGCCCAGTATCGCCACTTCCCGCGCCATCGAATTGGTTCGGCCGCGAACATGTCGGTAAGCGGCGCGCAAATCGCGCAGTTGTGTGCCGATCAGCGGTTGGCCGAGCATGAGTGCCGTCGCCGATTGTGAAGTCAGCCGGCCTTGCGGACCGCGATCGGCCCCGCCACCCGAATCCCCCGTGCCACGAACTTCAACGACGGCGACAATCCAGCCCGCAGCCAGCTTGCTCGCTATTTTCTCGCTATGCCGCTGCAAAACCCCCGCGATGCCATCATCCGCCACCACAATCAAGACCGACCGCGCATCACGACGAAGCCGATCCTCGGCCGCGAGTGACAACCTCATCACGGGTAGTAAAATTCCCGGTTCCGTTTCCAACAATTCGCGTCTAATAATTACTCCGCCGCGCTCTTCCGCTGTCGGCTCTGCTGCTCGCGCTGCGACAATTCTGGTCGGTTCCGCTTCGCCCAACAGGCGCGCCCAGCTTTCGCGCGTCCGCTCTCGCCGTTCTTGGGGCGTTTCTCTCTCGCGTGCTTGCCGAACCTCGGTCAATCGCCGCGCAGCCCGATCGGCCAGGATTTTATGCAGCGGCAACGGCTGAAATTCCCGACGGGCCTCAGCGGTTAAACAGGCTAGCTCTGCCGCAGCACGGCGCTGACAATATTCATCTTCCGGCCTGACCCAAATATCCAGCCAGCGGCCAAAAGCCTCATGAATCTGCCGCCGATGCACCGCCCCGATGTTGTTGCAGTGCGAACTGTCTGGCGGTTGGCCGGTGAGCGTGCCATGCCCGTGAGCCACGCTCAATCGATCCCCCACGCCATAGAACCCCCAAATCTTCTGGTACCGCTTCCACACCGGATCGCGCTCACCATCCCAGGCGAACTCGTGGGCATGAATCAAATGCCGCGGAGCAATGCTGCCCACAACGGCCCACGGCAAGAATCCATCCGCGGCTGAACGATTCAGATTGCGTGTCGATTCCCAACTTCCTCCGCCAGCATAGTTAAACGAAGTCTCCGCATCGACCGGCAGTGGATAGTTGGTTTCTGGCTGCGGTCCGCCAAAGTTGAACGGACAAGCACAGGTAATTCGCTCATCGAGCGCCGCCGCCACAGCAGCCGGATCGCCGCCCCCCGCCACGCTTCCCAAAAGTGCGATTCGCTTCGCATCAATTCCCGGCTGAGCGAGCAGCAAATCGACGCCCGTCATCAAATCATGCGTCAGCCAGCCCATCAGGCTCTCGCCTGCGAGAAGTAACTGCAGGCTGGTGTCATACCGAAAATAATAATCCTGCCGGCCCACCTGAAACGAGCCCGCATAATCCGCCGCCGACACAAACGGATGCTGCCGCCGCTCGCCATGCCCCAAGTGATCGGGCACGAGCACATAACACCCCGCGCGAGCCCACGTCATCCCCATATCCTGCAACTCGCCTTGCTCCTTCGGGTTGTGATGGCTGTGCGAGAGCAGAATTCCCGGCATGGAGGGTCGCTGCGGATCGGGAACATACAAATTGGCAGTCACCACCAGCCCCGGCCGCGATTCAAACACCAAGTTCTGAATCTGGAACCCATCTCCGCGTATTCGGCCAGTGACCATCGCCCGAAGTGCCGCCGGACGCGCGGGCATTTCGCCCAGCGACGCGCGTAAAGCCTTCAGCTTCTCACGACGAAACGCTTCCCAATCCTCCCGCGTTTGAATCTTTACCCACTCTGACGAACTGGCTCGATTTGCCGCCTCAAGCTGCTCTCGCAGCCGGCGACTCAGCATCGTGCGCAATTGCTCGCGCTCCGCTTCGGCCACTACTCGCGGTGAAATTTGCTTCAGCACCGCGGCAATTTGTTCACCGTCCGGCTGATCCTGCCCGTCCGCCGCTGCTGCGACAACAACCAGCCCCATCGCGATAAGAATACTTGTCTTCATGCGACTCCCATCACAGCAACCGGTGCCCGTTCACCATTCGCTATACTTGCGGCTCCCCAAATTCTCACCGAATGTACCATCCGATGAACGACCAATCGACCGACCGTCGCCGGCTGCTAACCGCTGTCATCGGCAGCACGGTCGGCACGACGATCGAATGGTACGACTTCTTCCTCTATGGCACCGCCGCCGCACTGGTCTTCCCAAAAATATTCTTTCCCGAGCAATCGGAGTTCGTCGGCCAAATCTCGTCGTTCGGAACCTTCTCGGTCGGTTTCATCTTTCGCCCGCTCGGCGGAGCGATTTTTGGCCACATCGGCGACCAGCACGGACGCAAATCGGCTTTGGTAGCCACGCTGCTGCTCATGGGCGTCAGCACGCTGCTCATCGGCTTTCTGCCGTCGTATGAGAAAATCGGCATCTCGGCCCCCATCCTGCTGGTTGTTCTCCGCATCTTTCAAGGCATTGGCGTCGGGGGCGAGTGGGGCGGGGCGGTTCTCATCGCGCTGGAAAGCGGCCATCACAGCCGTCGCGGCCTCATCGCCAGCTTCCCGCAAGCGGGCGTGCCGATTGGCCTGCTGCTCTCCACCGGAGTGATGGCTCTCTGCGAGCGATCGCTCAGCCCAGACGACTTCCTGGCCTGGGGTTGGCGCATTCCCTTCTTCGCCAGCTTCCTACTCATCGTCGTCGGCTTTCTGATCCGCTCCTACGTGACCGAATCTCCCCTGTTCACCGCCATGAAGGCCAACAGCCGCACCGCTCAGTCACCCATCCTCGACGTCATCTGCACCAACTGGAAAGAGATTCTCCTCGGTGCCGGCTGCCGACTCAGTGAAAATTCCGTCTTCTATATCTTCGCGACCTACGTGCTGGCCTACGGCAAAACGGTTCTCGATCTGCCCCGTTCGGTTACGCTCACCAGCGTGAACATCGCCGCTGCCGTCGCCTGCTTCACAATTCCCATCTTCGGCATCGCCTCCGATCTATGGTCCCGCAAAACCGTCTATTACCTCGGCAACCTGCTGCTGATTTTGCTGGCTGTCCCCTACTACGCCGCCCTCGGCACGCGC